>JBIOYF010000057.1:0-22176 GCA_044870035.1 Dehalococcoidia bacterium | reverse complement strand
CCCCAGTTCAGATCGAAGAGCTGATCGATGTCGAGGTCGTGCTCGTACATGTTGCCGATGCCGGTGATTACCAGCACCGCCATTGCGCCCCAGGCGAGGTAGCCGAATCGTGTCGTGATCAGCCGCATCAGCCGGGCGCGCTCCTTCACGTCGGCGACTGTGCGCACGGCCGGAACCGCGACGGCGAAGAGGAAGACCTGAGGCCCGACCCAGACCGTCGCAGCGAAGATGTGGAGCCAGGGATTTACGGCGTCGCCCATATCGGGGCCATTGTAGGGGACGCCTGCCGGAGGAACAATGCAGGGCTTGCCAGGCTAAAGCCTGGCCCAACCGAACCTGTTGCGAGGCTGGAAAGCCTCGCCTACAAGATGACCCGCGGTGCTAGCGGCGGATGAACTGCTCGCGCTCTGGTCCGACGGAGACGAGCTCGATGCGGCAGCCCAGCAGCTCCTCGATCCGCTCGACGTAGGTCTGCGCTTCCTTGGGCAGATCGCTGAACTTGCGCGCCCCCGCCGTGCTCTGCAGCCATCCCTTGTGCTCCTCGAACACCGGCGTGACGCGATCGAGCACCGCAGCCGTCGACGGGAACGATCGCACCTCCTCGCCGTCCAGCTCGTACGAACGGCAGATCTGGATCGAAGGAAAGTTGTCCAGCACGTCGAGTCGCGTCAGCACCGCGCTCGTCACACCGTTCACACGCACGCTGTAGCGCGAGGCGACGGCGTCGAACCAGCCGCAGCGGCGCGGCCGGCCTGTCGTCGCGCCGAACTCGGGCGCCGGGCCCTCGCGGCGCAGGATGTCGCCCGTTTCGTCCAGCAGCTCGGTCGGCATCGGCCCGTTCCCGACGCGCGTCATGTACGCCTTGTACACGCCGACAACGCGCTCGATCTGCGTGGGACCGATGCCCACACCGATCGCGGCGCCCGCCGCCAGCGACGACGGCGTCGACGACGTGACGTACGGATACGTCCCCACATCGAGGTCGAGCAGGCTTCCCTGCGCCCCTTCCAGCAGCACGCCCTCCCCCCGCTCGATCGCCTCGTACACAATGAGCGAGACGTCGCGGATGTGTGGCTTGAGCTGGCAGCCGAACTCGATCGCGCTGCGGTAGACGTCTTCGAACGCAAGCGGCTTCGCGTCGTAGAGGCGCTCCAGCAGCATGTTCTTCTGCGGCAGGACCTGCTCCAGCCGGGCTCGCAGCGCCTCCGGGTCGATCAGGTCGGACATACGGATGCCTTCACGCCCTACCTTGTCGACGAAGGCGGGCCCCACGCCGCGGCGCGTCGTGCCCAGCGCGCCCTCCCCGCGCGCCTCCTCCTCCAACCCGTCGAGCAGGACGTGATAGGGCATGAGCACCTGGGCACGATCACTTATGTAAAGGTTGCGCGTGCTCACACCCCGCGACTCGAGCTGGTGGATCTCCTCGAGAAGCACCTCTGGGTTGACCATGACGCCGTTACCGATCAAGCAGAGCTTATCGGGGTAGAAGATGCCCGCCGGTACCAGGTGCAGGACGAACTTACCGAGGTGATTGATTATGGTATGTCCGGCGTTGTCCCCGGCCGAGTAGCGGGCGACGATGCTCGCTTCCTGGGCGTACAGGTCGACCGTGCGGCCCTTCCCCTCATCGCCCCATTGCCCTCCGATGACAACAAACGCTGACATACTGCGCGCCCCGCTGAACGGGGCGCCCCTCCTTTGCTATCCGGCCCGCCCTAGACGGGCCTGGCCCAGCGCGAGTATAACAGAACGCCTCCCTAGGGCAAGGAAGGCTTCTCCCTGATCTTCGGGCGCTTGACCGCATTCCCGCAAGGCCCTAGAGTTGCCTTGACGCAGGGAGGTGACCCCGTGGCCCAGGGAGTGTCTCACGTCAGTTTCCCCCACATCTGCCGAGACTGATCATGGACTCATGAAGTTTGCTCTGGCTGTAGCGTTCGCTGCCGCCCTGCTTGCGGCTGGCTTTCTGACGTTCGGCGACGCCGGGCGGCAGGCCAGCGCCGACCGTCACCAGCCACCCTCCTCCAGCGCCATTCCCGTGTTCCTGACGTTCAGGAGCGACTTCGACGGCGACGGCGACACGAACGATGATTCCGACGAGGCCCGCGACGAGGACGCCTTCGTCCAGAGCCGCGGCGGCGAGGTCCGACACCGCTACCAGATCACCGACGCCGTGGCGGTCGATGTCGAGCCGTCTGACTTCGCCGCTTTGACCTCCGACCGGCGTATCGAGCGCGTCGAGCTGGACGGCCAGGTCGCGCTGCTGGAGCACTCCACGACCCTCTGTAACCTCGGAACAACTCTTGAGGAAGACTGTGCGTGGGGCGTGAAGCATGTGGGCGCGGGCCATACCAGCACCTCCGGCTTCCGCGGCGCCGGCGTCAAGATTGGCATCATCGATACGGGAGTCAACCGCACGCACGTCGATCTGGACGACAACTACGATCCATCTTGCAGTCGCGACTTCGTCAATAATGACAGCGACCCGATGGACGATCACGGCCACGGCAGCCACGTGGCGGGCATCGCCGCCGGCGAAGACAACGGGACAGGCGTCGTCGGCATGGCGCCCGACGCCACGATCTGCGCATACAAGGTGCTCTCCGCAAACGGGGGCGGGTCTTATGGCAGCGTCATTGCTGCCCTCGACCGCGCCGTGACGGACGGAGTTGACGTGGTGAACCTGAGCCTCGGCTCCGGAGGCGATCCGGGCTCCACTGTTCACCAAGCGTTCGACAACGCGCGCGCAGCCGGCCTGGTCGTCATCGCTGCCGCCGGCAACGCCAGCCCGAGCAACTGCTCGTCACCCCCTGCCGACAACGAGATCTACCCGGCGAAGTACTCCAGCGTCCTCGCCGTCGCGGCGACCACCAGTAGCGACGCGAGGGCCTGCTTCTCCAGCGTCGGCCCAGACATCGAGGTGGCCGCGCCGGGTGTCGGGATCGTGTCCGCTTATATGGGCGCCAGCAACGCGTATGCCAGCATGAGCGGCACGTCCATGGCCTCGCCGCACGCCGCGGGACTGGCGGCGGTGCTGCTCGGCTGCGGCGTTCCCATGACGAACGACGACGTGGCCGAGGTGCTCCACATAGCAGCGCTAGACCTCGACAGCCCGCTGCTGGCAGGCGTGGTGGACGGCCGCGATACGTGGTTTGGGTACGGGCTGATCCGGGCCGTGAGCTCAACCGCCTCGGTCGGCTGCCAAGCAGGCTCCACGGCGACGGCAACCGCCACGCGCACGCCCACGAACACCCTGGCGCAGAGCGCCACGCCGACCAGGACACCGACTCGCACATCGACGCCGACGGCCACCGCCACGCGCACACCGACGAACACGTCGACGCCCAGCGATGTCCCGGCGAGTGCGACCTCGACTTGGACCGCCACTCAGACGCCGGCCGTCGCGGACACCCCCACGAACACGCTCCCGCCGACGCATACGGGCACGCCCGGCAGCACGTCGACGCCCGTGCCGGCGAGCGCAACGCCAACGTCCACGCCAACCCACACGTCGACGTCCACGCCCACGTCGACTTCCACGCCGACGAACACACCGACGCCAGGCTCTCCCGGCCTCTACTTCTCCCTCAGCGCTTCAGCAACCGTCGGCGGGATGAGCGTGCAGAACGAAGACATCGTGGTGTGGAACGGCACGAGCTACAGCATCTTCTTCGATGGCAGTGACGTCGCGCTCAGTTCGTACACGATCGATGCGTTCTCTTTTGTCACCTCTAACGCCCTGCTCATGTCGTTCACGAGCGGTGGCTCGCTCACAGGCGTCGGGACATTCGACGACTCAGACGTCCTACGCTTTAATGCCACAACCTTGGGCAGCAGCACCGCAGGCACTTGGTCGATGTACTTCGATGGCAGTGACGTGGGCCTGTCACTTGACGCGGAGGACGTTGACGCGGTTGAGCTCCTCCTGAACGGTCATCTGCTCTTTTCCACCGACGGCGGTTTCAGCGTGGCGAACGTCTCCGGCTCGGACGAGGACATCATCGAGTTCACGCCGACCTCCCTGGGCGGCACCACGACCGGCACGTGGTCGATGTACTTGGACGGCAGCGATGTCGGCCTAACCGGCAGCTCGGATGATATCGACGGGTTCTCAGTCGATACGAACGGCATCATCTTCCTCTCAATGCGCTCATCTTTCACGCTTACCGCCGTCTCGGGCCAGTCGAATGACGTGCTGGTGTTCGTACCAACGTCGCTCGGCAGCGCCAGCGCCGGTCTGTTCTCGCCGGCACTGTTTTTCGATGCGAGCGCGTCCGGCCTTCCCACCAGCAACATCTACTCCCTGGACCTGCCGTAAATCGCTCGCTGGCCCGCCGGCGGGCGTCTGCTACTATAGTCCCGCGCCGCCATGACTCAGCCATCGACTCCGAGCCAGCGCGTCTCGGCCATCCCTTTCCCCGATCGGTACGATCTTCCCGGTAGACCCGAAGGCGCATCGACGGCCGCGCAGGATGCCTATCGCCAGAGCACGTTCTTGCTCGGCAAGGACCTCCACCTCCTTGAGGAAGGCATGACCCTCCAGCTCGCGATCGTCCGCGACAGCTCTCACTCCACGTTCCGGAAGCACCGCTACGCCGCGCTGATGGGCCTCTGGTCGCGCACGTTCCTGACCCTCTCGGACGCGTGTCTCCTAACAACCCGCGCGTCGTACGCTTCGTGCGCTCCACTCGTGCGCTCGGCCTGCGAGTACGTTGCGGCGCAGCACCAGCTCCACGCCGGCGAGCTGGACCAGTTCCTTGAGTGGCTCGCGGCTGGACTGACGCCCAACGAGACGCACAAGGCGATCGAGTTCGGCATGGGACGTTATTTCGCCGGCGAGACGCTGGCCGCGGACGCTCGACTGCGCGCCGTCTACCGCCCGGCCAGCGAGCTGGGGCGCCCCAACTTCGGCGCGACGCTGCTGGAGGTGGGACCGGAGTCGAACAACGTCCGCCTCGCGCTCACCTTCGCCGACACGACATTCCACGTCGGCTGGGCCGAGCTCGTCCTCGGCTGGCTGCTCACCGTCTGCGAGCGACAGCTCGCCGTTGCCGTCCACGCGAGTGATGTCTTCGCGATCCACGAAGACACACACCGCGCGTACGTCGATTTCGCGCACCGCGTCGACGGGGCGCTGGCGCGCTCGGAGCGCTGCCGGATCGAAGAGGTCGACGTCGATAGCTACAAGCGCTATTTGGTGCACAACTTCCGCCGCCAGCCGTCCGGCGCGCCGAAGAAGATCTTGCTGTAGTGCGCCGACGCGGGGAACCTCGAAGTTCGACAGCCTTCGGCCCCCCCAGCCGCGAGAGGGTTGCCAAGCATAGCCGAAGACCCGCGCTGGTAGCGGGGATCCGGCGCGGGTCTTAGCAGGCGCCGATGCTAGCTAGGAGGTCAGTCCTCGGCGTTCCTGCAGCTCCACCGTACGCCAGACTTCCCCGCGCTTCCATGAAGCTCCTCACACACGTCTGCCTTGTCCCTGCTTCCTGGGCGCGTGTATGATGCCACGCGCACATGAGCGAAGCCTCCCTTTCCGACCTGCGCGTCATTGAGCTGGCCCAGGGCATAGCGGGGCCGTACTGCGGCAAGCTCTTCGCCGACCTGGGCACCGAGGTAATCAAGGTCGAGCCGCCGGAAGGCGACCGTTCGCGCCGCTACGGCCCGTTCCCCAACGATGAGCCGCATCCCGAAAGAAGCGGTCTCTATCTCCACTTGAACACGGGCAAGAAGAGCCTCACCCTCGACGCGTCGGTTACCTCGGGGCAGCTGATCCTGAAGAAGCTGCTCGCCAGGGCGGACGTCCTCATCGAAGACGAGACGGCGCGCGGCGACGATGCGCTGGCGGCCGAGTTCGCAAACCTCGTGCGCGTCTCGATTACGCCGTTCGGGCTGAGCGGGCCGTACAAGGACTACCGCGGCAACAGCCTGACGGCGATGGCGATGAGCACCATCATGTACAACACCGGCGAGCCCGACCGCGAGCCGCTGACGACGGGAGGTACACCGGCCGACTACATCGCGGGCATCCACGCCTGGATCGGCGCGCTGGCCGCGATCGAGGGCCGCGTGCGCGATGGCACGGGCCAGCGCGTCGATGTCTCGCTGGCGGAGGCGGCCGCGTGCACGGACGAGTACAACGCAGCGATGTACGGCTTCCAGGGCGCGATCCGGCGCCGCTACTACTCGCGCCACATCTTCGGGTACCCGATGGACATCCTGCCCTGCAAAGACGGCTATGTCGTCGTCATCCCGGGCGCGCAGGGCTTCCCGCAGCGCGGCATGGTCGCGGAGGGACGCGTCTCGCCGATGGCGCTGCTGATGGAGGACCCGGAGCTCGACAAGAGCGACTTCTTCCAGAGCGGCCAGGTGCGCATGGTGCGCTGGCAGGACTTCGATGAGCTGCTGCTGCCGTGGCTGCGCGCCCACGATGCGCAGGAGGTCGTGATGACGGCGCAGGCGCTGCGCATGCCGTTCGCGCTGGTGCCGAGCGTCAAAGACCTGCTGGATGACCCGCACCTGGTGGAGCGTAGCTACTTTCGGCAGATCGATCACCCGCGGGCCGGCGCGCTGCCCTACGCGGGCCCGCCCTTCCGCATGTCGGAGACGCCGCCGCAGATCGAGCGCGCGCCGCTGCTCGGCGAACACAACGAGGCGGTGCTGGGCGAGCTGGGCTATTCGAAGGAAGACCAAGAGATCCTGCGGGAGCGAGCGGTCTCGTGAATCGCCACAGATTGACACAGAGAGACACAGATGAGTTTCTGAGGAAGCAAAGTCTCTCTCGCTTAGGTGGGATAGCACGGTGATCCATCTGTGAACATCTGTGTTTATCTGTGGCCAGTGAACGCGTCATGACAAAGCCCCTCGCCGGCATTCGCGTCATGGACTTCACGCAGGTCTTCGCCGGGCCGACGTGCACGCGCATCCTCTCCGACCTGGGCGCGGAGGTGATCCGCCTCGAGTCGCCGAACCGGCTCGACGTGACCCGCAACCTGATCTTCTGCGACAACGACGGCCAGGACCTGCCGTGGGAGCGGACGCTCTACTTCACCATCCGCAACGCGGGCAAGAAAGAGATCGTCGTCGATCTCAATCAGGAGCGCGGCCGCGAGATCGTCCGCGGCATCATCGCGCAGTCCGACGTCGCGGCCGAGAGCTTCACGCCGCGGGTTATGCGCGCCTTCGGCCTCGATTACGAGAGCCTGCGCGCGATCAAGCCGGACATCATCATGATCTCGCTCTCCGGCTACGGGCAGGAGGGCCCGTACTCGGACTGGTCGGCCTACGGCATGGGGCTGGAGCCTTCGTCGGGCGTGTCGCAGCTCACCGGCTACGCGGGCGGCCCGCCCATGCGCAGCGGACTCTCGTTCACCGACCCGTACTCGGGCTTCATCGGCGCGGGCGCGGTGCTCGCGGCGCTGCACTACCGGCGCCGCACGGGCAAGGGCCAGTACATCGACCTGTCCGAACACGAGGCGGCGATCCCGCTAACCGGGGCGGCGCTGATGGACTACGCGATGAACCAGCGGCTGCCGGAGCGCATCGGTAACCGGTCGCCGATCGGCGCGACGCCGCAGGGCTGCTATCGCTGCGCGGGCGCGGACGACTGGCTGGTGATCTCGATCGACAACGATGACGAATGGGCGAAGTTCTGCGGCGCGACGGGCCACGCCGATTGGTCGACGGACGACCGCTTCGCCGACGTGCTCAGCCGCCACACCAACGCGGCCGCGCTCGACAAGCTGATCGAGTCGTGGACGCGCGAGCAGGACAAGTACGAGGCGTTCCATCTGTTGCAGCGCGCCGGCGTAACGGCCGCGCCCGTCCTGAACGGCAAGGAGATCTACCTGGACCCGCACTTCCGCGCGCGCGGCCAGTTCGACGTCATTGACCAGCCGCACACGGGCAGGCGGCCGGTCGGCCGCCACCTGGCCGCGCACTTCACTTCGACGGGCCTCAGTGCAAGCGAGTCGTTCTCTCCGGACGCCGCCGGCCCTGCCCCGACGTTCGGTCAGCACAACCACGAGGTGCTATCGGGGCTGCTCGGCCTCTCCGACGCGGAGATCGCCGAGCTGGAGGAGCAGCAGGTGATCGCAACGAAGCCGAACATCCCCTTCCCACCCGCGCTGATCAGCGCCGCGCTCAAGCTCCCCTACGAGCAGTACCTGGAGCTGGGCATCCTGCAGTCGCTGGAGCCGGACTACAAACAGACGCTGGGGTTGGAGTAAGACTCTTAAACTCCTCACCCCTTGATCTCCTCTACCCATGCGGAAGAGGGGTGGCCCTTCCGCGGAAGGGTCGGGGTGAGACTGCTAGACTGCCACCGTGGAAGCACCTCGTTGCGGCTGGGACGGCGCGTCGCCGCTGATGCTGGAGTACCACGATGTCGAGTGGGGCGTGCCGTCGCACGACGACCGTCACCTGTTCGAGATGCTCACGCTGGAGGGCGCGCAGGCAGGGCTAAGCTGGAACACGATCCTTAATAAGCGAAAGGCGTATCGACGCGCCTTCCGCAACTTCGATCCAGCGAAGGTGGCGCGCTTCGGCGCGAAGGACGTCGAGCGGCTGCTGGCGGACGCGGGCATTGTGCGCAACCGCATGAAGATCGAGGCGACAATCACCAACGCGAAGGCGTTCCTTGCCGTGCAGCGCGAGTTCGGCTCGTCCGACGCGTACGTCTGGCGCTTCGTCAACGGCAAGCCGCGCAAGAACCGCGTTCGCTCGATGCGAGACCTGCCTGCCAACACGGAGCAGTCGGACACGCTTAGCAAGGACCTGAAGAAGCGCGGCTTCAAGTTCGTCGGCTCGACGATCTGCTACGCCTTCATGCAGGCCACCGGCATGGTGAACGACCACGAGATCGGTTGCTTCCGCTACAAGCAAGTGTAGTGCGGCTCGCGCAGCTGCGTGGCCGAACCGCGTTCTGCCCTCACCCCTTGATCCCCTCTCCCGCATGCGGGAGAGGGGTGGCCCTTCCGCGGAAGGGTGGGATGAGGGCTGCTAGAATGCTCCCTGTATGGACCTAGCCCTCGCTAACAAGGCCGCCATCGTCACCGGCGGATCGCGCGGCATCGGGCGCGCGATCGCGCTGGCGCTGGCGGACGAGGGCTGTCGCGTCGCGGTCTGCGCGCGCGGCGAGGAGGCGCTGCGCCAAGTCGAGGCCGAGCTGCGCGCACGCGGCGTCGATGCGCTCGCCGTCGTCGCGGACGTGACGCACGCCGACGACGTCGAGCGCGTCGTGGCGGAGACCGTCGCGCGCTTCGGGCGGCTCGATATCCTCGTGAACAACGCGGGCGGCCGCTCCCGCGAGGACACGGACGAGGCGTGGACCGCCGTCTACGAATCGAACGTGCTGGCGGCGGTTCGCGCGTCGCGCGCGGCGGTGCCGCACATGCGCGCGACCGGTGGCGGCAGCATCGTCCACATCGCGTCGATCTACGGGCGCGAATCGGGCGGCCCGACGGCGTACAACGCGATGAAGTCGGCGATGATCGCGCACGCGAAGGCCCTGGCGCTGGAGCTGGCGCCCGCCATTCGCGTCAACTCTGTCGCGCCGGGCTCCGTCGCGTTCCCGGGCGGGTCGTGGGGACGGCGGCTGGAGGAGGACCCGGAAGGCATGCGCCGCTTCGTCGAGCAGAACATCCCGATGGGCCGCTTCGGCGCGCCGGAGGAGATCGCCGGCGTGGTGGTCTTTCTCTGCTCGGAGCGCGCGTCTTGGGTGACGGGCGCGTGCATCAACGTCGACGGCGGCCAGAGCCGGTCCAACATTTGACCGCCAACCACGCCACAGATTGGCACAGATGATATCTGTGTCTATCTGTGTTCATCTATGGCCTAATTGCTACCATCGATCTCGATGTGCACCACACTACTCAGTCGGCTGTTGCTCGACTGGATCAACAGCCGCTACGGGGTAACGTTCCAGCTCTCGAACGACGGCGGCGCGGTCGCCACGGACGGCGTGCGACGGCTCGGGCTGCACGTTGCGCCGATGTGGGAAGACGACGCGGCGTGGGACGAGCGGCTGTCGGTTGCAGAAGCGCGGCTCGAAGGCGCCGGCGGCGCGTACCTGCTCTGGGTACCGCCGCGCGCTACGGTGCCCGTCGACGAGCCGGAGGCGACGTACTTCGTCGAGCGTGTGAGATCAGTTACGGCGTCGCTCGCGCCCGGCGAACGCGCGGAGGTGCCGTTCCCCGTCACGATCAAGCTCGCCAAGCTGCGCGAAGAGGGCGGCTACGCATCGGTCGTCGGCGGGCTCAGCCGCTGGTGGACGCGCATCACGGAGAACGTCAAAGGCACGTTCTCGGTCGATAGCAACGCGCTGCACCGGCTGACGCTCGACGGCGCGACGCGCGAGGAGCTGTGGTCGATGATCGGCCGGTTGTCGAACGGCATCAACGTCGGTCAGTCCGGCGAGTTCGAGATCGAGGAGGCGTGGACGCTCCAGCGACTCGACGGGGGCGCGGCCCCGAATGGCGTCGCGCTCGTCGGCGCGCCGCCCAGCGTCGACCCCAGCGACGGCGTGCTGGTGCGCCGGATGGCGCGCAAGCGCCTCGCCGGAGCGAGCGAAGCGCTGGGCGCGCTCGACGTCGAGCTGCGCGCCGTCGGGCTACTCGGCGGGTACGAGTACGCCGAGGTGGAGACGGCGAGCGGTACGCTGAAGGCGATCGACCCGTCGTTGTACGCGCGGACGCAGGTGGTCGCCATCCTCGTCGACGGCGAGGTGAAGCCGGTCTTCGCACCGGCCAGGCTGGATTAAGTAGCCGCGGATGGACACTGATTTTCATTGATGGTCGAATCGTGGTTGGACAACGACATGCGGGGACGTGTCTGCGGGTTGAAGGCCCGCAGCTTCTCTTGTCCACAGGGTGGTCGGCACGGCGTGACCGACAGATTCCCTTCGACGCGCGCAGGATGATCCAATCGCAGGGCGAGCGCCGCTAGCCCCTACACATGGCCGCCGCCAAGCGGCATAATGTGACGCAATGCAACCACAAGTCGGGCTGATCGGCGCGGGCAACATCGGGCGGTTTCACGCGCGCAGCCTGCGCGGCGTCACGCGGATGGGCCTCGTCGACGCCAAGTACGTTGCGGTGTGCGACCGTGAGGCGGAGCGAGCGCAGCGTTTCGCGGAGATCGCTGAGCTGGAGCTCTGGACGAGCGATCCGGACAAGCTGATCGCGTCGCCGCTCGTCAACACGGTCTACGTCTGCGTGCCGACCGGCGAGCATAAGGCGCTCGTCGAGAAGGCCGCCGCGGCCGGCAAGCACGTCTTTTGCGAGAAGCCGCTCGCGCGCACGCTGGCCGACGCGCGCGAGATGCACGCCGCCGTGCGCGCAGCGGGTGTGCGCCATCAGGTCGGACTGGTGCTGCGCCATTCTCCGATCTGCCTCGTGCTCAAAGAGCTGATGTCGGACCCCGGGCTCGGCCGCCCAATGGCCGTCTGTTTTCGCGACGATCAGTTCTTCCCGGTCCAGGGCCACTACGCGAGCGACTGGCGCAAAGACTTCTCGCTCACGGGCGGCGGCGCGCTGATCGAGCACAGCATCCACGACATCGATATCCTCACGTTCCTTCTCGGCGATATCGAAAGCGTGCGGGCCGAGACGCGCAATTTCGCCGGCCACGAGGGCGTCGAGGACCTCGCCGCCGTCACGATGAAGTTCGCCAATGGAGCAACCGGCCACCTGATGTCGCTCTGGCACGGCATTCTCAGCCGCGGCTCGGGCCGGATGCTGGAGTTCTTCTTCGAGCGCGGCTACTTCGCGGCCGATCAGGACGTCTTCGGTGATATTCGTTACGACACATACAAGACGAACGGACCTGCCGTGATGCAGGACGAAGACGTCCGGCGACGCTACCTGGAGATGATGGGCCTGGAGGGCGATGACTACGCGATCGCGCTCGGGAAGTACTCGCTGGAGGACTACTACTTCCTGCGCTCGCTGTCCGAAGGCCGTGACCCCTACCCCGGCTTCGAGGTCGGAGTTCTCGCCCACGAGGTGGTCGATGCGGTGTACCGCTCCGCGGCAGCGGGCGGGGCCGAGGTGGCGATAGCCTCGTAGGTTGTGTCGCACCCGCGTCCTGCCGCCCGCTTCCCGCATCCCGCTTCCAGTTGCTAAGATGCCAGTCCCATGCCCGAAGGTCTGCTCTCTGAAGTCACCGTCCTCGATCTGACCGAGGGCGCCGCCGGCCCGTTCGGGACGAAGCTCTTCGCCGACTACGGCGCGCGCGTGATCAAGGTCGAGCGGCCCGGCACCGGAGATCCGGCGCGGCGCGTCGGGCCGTTCCCCGAGGGCTGCGACGGCGACGCGGGCGCGCTCTTCCTCTTCCTCAACACCGGTAAGGAGAGCATTACGCTCGATATCGCGACGGCGACGGGCCGGCTGATGCTGCTGGAGCTGGTCGAGCACGTCGATGTTGTGATCGAGGGCTTCGCCCCGGGCTTGCTCGATGGCATCGGGCTTGGCTACGACGCGCTCCTGCAGCGCAACCCACGCCTGCTGATCACGTCGGCCACGCCGTACGGGCGCAGCGGGCCGTACGCGGGACATCTCGCGACCGAGTTGACGAGCTACGCCGCCGGCGGCCAGATGTCGCTCTGCGGCGACGCGGACCGCGAGCCGTTCATGCCCGCCGGCCACCAAGCCTCCTACCAACTCGGGATGCACGCGTTCGGCGCGACGCTGGCCGCCCTGTACTCCGTTGGCATCTTGGAAGCCGGCCAGAGCGTTGAGCTGGCGGCGATGGAGTGCATGGCGGCAACCCTGGAGCTCTACCTGCCCGACCACACGTACGTCGGGCGCGAGATCCTGACGAAGCGACGCGGCAACATCATCTCGTCGACGCTGGGCATCTTCCCGTGCGCCGACGGCTACGTGGGCGTGCACATCATGGCGCGCAACTTCGCCTCGTTCGCGCGCATTATGGGGACGGAGTGGATGCTGGAAGACGAACGTTTCAGCAGCGAACGCAACCGCTTGCGCCAACACGACCAGATACTGGCGCAGGTGTACAGCTGGGCCGCCGAGCGCACGCGCGCGGAGATCTACCAGCGCTCCGCCGACGAACGCTGCACGCTGGCGCCCGTGCTGACGATCCCTGAAGTGCTGAAACAGCCGCATCTGCTCGAACGCGGGTTCTTCCGTCAGCTGGACGACCCGCGCGCCGGACCGCTGACGTACACGGGGCCGCCCTTCCGCCCCGGCGAAGGCGAGTGGGAGCTGCGGCCAGCGCCCCGGTTGGGCGAGCACAACACGGACGTGTACGGCGAACTGCTGGATATCTCGTCGCGAGACCTTGTCCTGCTGCGGCAGGCGGGGGCGATCTAGTGGAGCGGCTGCCGCTCTTCAACGTGCGTGTGATCGACCTGTCGAAGGTGTGGGCCGGGCCGTACGCGACGCGGCTGCTGGGCGACATGGGCGCCGAGGTGATCAAGATCGAGGCGCCCGGCTCGTGGGACCTGACGCGTTCGCTCAGCCTGCTGCCAGCCGATACGGAACGCGCGTATAACAAGGCCGGCTACTTCATGGAGTACAACCGCAACAAGCTGGGCTGCGTCCTGGACCTGGCGCAGCCGAAGGGTCGCGAGCTGGCGCTGCGGCTCATCGCGATGTCCGACGTCGTGATCGAGAACTACCGCGCCGACGTGATGGAGGGCCTCGGTTTGACGTACGACGCCCTGCGCAGCGTCAAGCCGGACGTCATCCTCGTCTCGATGCCGAGCCACGGCCTCTGGGGCCCCGACGCCGGACGCATCGGCTACGGGACGCACATGGAGCAGCTTTCGGGCCTCGTTTCGCTGAGCGGCTACGCGGACGATGTGCCGCGCAAGAGCGGCATCTCCTACGGCGACCCGGTCGCGGGGATGACGGCCGCAGCCGCGACGATCGGGGCGCTCTTGCATCGACGGTGGACGGGGCACGGACAGCACGTCGAGGTCGCGCAAGTCGAGGCGATCCTGCCCTTTCTCGGCGAGATCTTCGTCGAGTACAGCATGACGGGCTGCGCACCGCCGCGACGCGGCAACCGCCACCGCTCGATGGCGCCACACGGCGTCTATCGCTGCGCCGGAGACACATTCGACAAGCTCAGTGCAAGCGACTCGTGGGTCGCGATCGCGATCGAGAACGACGCTCAGTTCGCCGCGCTCTGCGCCGCGATCGGGCGGCCGGAGCTCGCGCGCGACGAGCGTTACGCCGATGTCGTCTCCCGCTATCGCAACCAGGACGACCTCGATCCGATCGTCTCGGAATGGACGAAGGGCCGCTCTCACCACGAGGCGGCGGCACAGCTACAAGCCGCGGGCGTCCCCGCCGAGCCGGTGCTCACGATCCCGGAGCTGGTCGTCGACCCGCACCTCCGGGAGCGTGGATTCTGGGAAGAAGTCACGAACCGCGAGTCCGGCACGTGGACGATGGACGCGCCCGCCTGGCGCTTCTCGCGCACGCCCGCGCACGTGCGGCTGCCCGCGCCCGTCTTCGGCGAGCACAACGACTACGTCTTCCGCGAGCTGCTCGGACTGAGCGAGGAGGAGATCGCCGCGCTCGAACGCGAAGGCGTCACGTCGCGGGAGCCGGTGGCGGGCCAAGACACCTAGGCTAGAACCAGGAACCCAGAACCGAGAACCTTAACTTAGGGCCTCGATGACTCCAGGAAGCGCGGCGATGGGATCCGCCTCCGGGGCGACGGCTAAGACTTGACGATCCGGCAAGGCCGCACGCGCGCCGGCAGCACCTATGTCTTCCGCAATCATGACCACAACATCGATCGCACCCAAGTCCGACTCGGCGCGCGCGACCGCGTCGCGGAGCTGACCGGCGTCTGACGCGTCGATGACCAGCGCGAGGCCGCGGCGGCCGAGCGCCCAGAGCTCGTTCAGCGCGGAGTTGATCGCGAACTCCGCCTTGGTGTCCTTCGACAGGCTCGCGATCGCGACGTCGGCGCCCGCTTCCGCCAGTCCGACGGCGATCGCCCGTCCGATCGGCGTCTCGCCGCCGACGACGAGGGCGCGCTTGCCGGGTAGGTCGCTCACGCCGTTCCGGTCTCCTCGAACACGTCTGGCCAGGTGATCCGGCCGTGCACACCCGCGTCGTACGCGGAAAGTCGCAGAGCCATGAACGCCGCGTCGGACGTGCCGGATGGCGGCTCGAGGCCGAGCGGGCGCCCCGGCTCGAATCCGAAGCGTGGATAGTAGGCCGGGTGGCCGACGAGAACGACGAGCGGCTCGCCCAGCGCGCCGGCATGCGCGACGCCCTCGCGGATCAGCGCGCCGCCGATGCCGGCCCTCTGACGCTCCGGCGCGACGGACAGCGGCGCGAGGCAGAGCACACGGCGTATGGCGTCGCCCTGGAGCGTGACGTAGATGAACATGACATGGCCGACGACCGCAGCGTTCTCCTCGGCCACCAGCGCTAGGTCTGGGACGTAGTTCGGCGTCTCGCGCAGCCGCTCCACCAGCCGAGCCTCGTTCTCGCGCCCGAACGCCGCCGCCACAACGCGGGAGATGGCGTCGTAGTCTTCGGGCTGCTCGGGGCGGACAGTCACGGCGCCTACTGGCTGTCGATGCTGCTGATTAGCCACTGACCGTTGCGCTCCACGAATGATACCAGCGCGTTAGGCTCACCGTGGTAGTGTTGAGGATCGAACCCGATCGGCCCCGCTTGCACACCGCAGTCTCCGATGGGACACGCGATGAGCCAGTTCTTCCCGGCCCAACCGTCCAGGCCTGCAGCGCGCGCCTTCTCAACCAACGACGCATCGGTCACAAGCGCCCCCGCGCCCACGTCGTCGCCTGTACCGAGCGCGTATAAGAACTCAACGAGCGTCGCGTACGCGCTGGCCAGCGTCTTGGCGCTCTCCCGCATGTAGCCATCGCCTTGGCGCACCCAGGTATCAACGAAGGACCGGTGCGGGCCGGAGTTGGCCTCGAAGATTACTCCCGAGAGATCGTCGGCGCCTTCGCTCCAGCTGTCGCTATACACTACGAGCTGGCTCAAATCGCCGCTTGGGAACTCGATGCGGCCGTGACTGCCGCGCCAGTTGGGGGCCTGTTCGACATCCCAGATCAGCTTCCATGCAGCTCCCTCCAGCCGCAACAGTGCGAAGTGCGCTGTGGGACTGCCGCTTCCGTAGGCTGTCGCGTCATACACAATGCCCACCTCTCGCTTGCCATCCCGACTTTGCTGCACTCCGGAGATGACCGAGGAGTTCTCGCCCCGAAAATTCTGATATCCCTTAGCCAGTGGTGAAACTGACGGGAAGTGTTCGGCGTGCTCTTCGCCGCCGTCCTTCCAGGCAATGACCTGCTCGGACGTTAGTCGCCTAATGCTGTCTACGACCGTTTGTAACATGATCTGGTCGTCGTCCGATTGGCCCGGCACCTGCACAACGCGGCTGCCTCGACCACCAGATGAAGTCGGCACGCTCGTCGATTGCGCTGTCAGCACAGCTGAGGTTGCCGTTGGGGCACTGGGGCTCGCGGATTCCGAACAGCCGGCCAGACACAGACTTACGCTCACCGCCACAAGGGCGAGGAGAACGGTAAACCGCTGCCGTTGGGTCATCACGCGATGGCTAGTGACCCTTCAGCCGCGCCTCTTGCTCGGCTTTGCGGCGCTGGGCGGTCTCGCTGCCGGTCAGGTCTTCGTAGGCGCCATCACGCCAGGCGAGCGCGGCCTTCATCCCCTTCTCCGCGGCGATGCGGTAGAACTCCTTCACGCCCGGCGCCTGCCGCGCGCGCGAGTCCATCTCGGCGGACATGCGCTGGATCGTGCGCGCGCCCATCATCTCGAGCGCGATGCCGACGATGCGCTTGTTCGCCGAGAGCACGCCGGTATCGATGCGGCACATGCGGTCGGCGATCCCTTCGACGGTCGATTCGAGCTGATCGAACGGCACGGCCTTGAGCACGAGCCCGATGCGCGCCGCCTCCGCGCCGGTGACCTGGTCGCCGGTGAGCAGAAAGTACTTAGCCCACTGCGGCCCGACGAGGTACGTCCACATGTGGTTCACCGGCGAGCCCTGGTTGCGCACCGGCGGAAAGCCGAGCACGGCGTCCTCGGCCGCGACGATCAGGTCGCACAACAGCGCGAGGTCCGTGCCGCCCGCGAGACAGTAGCCGTGCACCTGCGCGATTACCGGCTTGTGCAGGTCGAGGATCGCGTTGCGCAGACGCTGGTCGCGCTCCAAGTACCACGTGTCGTCGTCGAACTCGCGCCAGCCGCGCCGGCCGTTCGCCCCGGGCGCGTGCGACTCGTCCTCGCGATACGTCATCGAGATGTCGTAGCCGGCGCTGAAGGAGCGGCCGGCGCCGCGAATGATGATCACGTGCACCTCCGCGGTGGAATCGGCGCGCCAGAGCGCGTCGAACAGCTCGCGCTGGAGCTTGGGCGTCATCGCATTGAGCTTGTCCGGCCGGTTGAGCGTGATGCGCACCTTGCCGCCGTCTTGCTCGTAGAGAATGCTCTCGTAGTCCATGTTGCCTCCTTATTTCACGGGTGCTTCCAGCACGGTGATCCCTTCGTCGCGAAATCGCGTATCAAAGGAGTAGATTTCGTCGATGCCAGATGCTTGCATCTGAGCCAAGATGAACGCGTCGCCCAATGATAGTTTGGCGCTGTCTCTTGCCTTCGCCAGCGCCACAGCCACCTGCTGCTTCGGAGCATCGGCCACTTCAATGTTCTCGCGTTGGACGAACTCAGAAAGTGTATCCAAGATCGTCCGGCGATCGACCCCATACCCTCTGCGGAGAGCGTATGCAACTTCACTGAGGATGACACACGAGACGACGAGCGTGTCCGCTTCGATGATAGCGTCGGCCACTCGAGCCCGCCGCGGATCATCGCCTGTGAGGTAGCGCAGGACTACGCTGCTATCGACGAACCGTGCCAACTAGCGTCCTCGCCGCATACGCTGCATGACTTCTCGAGCGACGGCTTCTTCAACGACCGTCTGCATCTCACTCCAATCTTTCCATGGCTTTCTTGGCTTAGCCTTCAAGACGCCACGGAGCGACCTGCGATGCGGCGCCGGAACGAAGTGCACCACAAGCTTGCCGTCGACTACCTCTTGCACGGCGATGTCTTTCGGCTTTACGCCGAGCCTGTCTCGAACTGCCTTGTCGATTGTGATTTGGCCCTTGAGCCCTACCTTGCTGCTCATTTCCTACCTCTCGCCACAAGTAAGCATCTGCTCAATAAGCTTACCTCTCACGCGACTCACAAAGCAAGAACGCCTCGATCGCTTCCAGTAGCTCAGCATGGTGCGTCCGATAGTGGTTCATGTTCGGCGCCATTACGAGCTTGGACCCCGCGATCGCCTCGTGCAGCTTTTCCGCCGTCGAGACGGGGTGGATAGGATCGTCCGGGTGCGCGACGATCAGCGTCGGAACACGGACCTCAGCGAAGCGCTCGAGTGGGAGCGCAGGCCCGTTGAGCAACCCGCGGATCGCGAACGGCGTGGCCTGCGGGTGCACAGTGCGCAGCCACTCGCGCATGAGGTCGTGCTGCTTGGGGTCGCCGTCCTTCAGCTCGGCGAACTGCGGGAGCTGCATCACGATCTCCGCCGCTTGCTCCCGGCCGACCGCCTCGATCAGCGAGGCCAGTCCACAGAACAGCTGCTGCGCCGTGTCGATCGTATCGGCGAGCGGCGGCGGGGCGAGCAGCACGAGCTTCTCGACGCGCTCCGGATGATCGAGTGCGAGCATAACGCTGATCCCGGCGCCCATCGAGCCGCCGCCGATGTGCGCGCGTTCGATGCCGAGCGCGTCCATGAGGGCCAGCATGTCGCTCGCGTGCGCCGACCACGTGTAGTCCGCCTCGTTCTCGGTGTAACCCGACTCGCCGTGGCCGCGCGCCTCGTACGTGACGAGCCGGACGCCGCGCTCGGCCAGCGCCTCGACGCCCTCGCCGAAGGCGCGCGCCCGATCGATCGATCCCATCAGACCGTGCAGCCAGACGAGCGTCGGGCCGGAGCCGGATACTTCGTAGCGCAGAGCAACGCTGTTGACGTTGGCCCTTTTCATCTGTGCTTCGCTACTAGCAACTCCAACACGCCCCGCGCAAACGTTGCGCCGTCCAGCACGGGCGCGGCCGGCTCGTTGCCGAGCTGATGGTGCCAAAGTGCGGGCGCAGGAGTCCCATCTCGCCAGCGCGCGCCCGCCGCGTACGCGAGGTAGACATCCCAGGCGGGCCACCCTGCCGGCAGGCCGAGCAGGGGCGCGAAGAGCGGCGGCAGCGCCCGCTGGGCGTCCCAGTAGTGTGCCGCACGCGCATCGCTAACGATGGCGAGATTCGACTCGTCCGGACCTGGAGCGTCGTCCGGCAACACGGGCACCCATGCTACGTACGCTCGCAGCGATTCGTCGACTATCGTGTCGAGCACTTCGGACTGGATGACAGAGGCCCCCTGTCGGCACATCTCTCAGGTCGGGGAAACCAAGAGCAGCACTCGCACGCCATCCGCAGCGCGGTTGAACGCGTCGCGCAGGGCCAGGGCGCTTGAGTCAAGAACGGTGATCCGGCTCATCGCCTAGAGGTGCGTGCTCAGCCCACCGTCGACGTACATGACTTGGCCGGTGACATAGCCGCTTGCGTCAGAGGCCAGGTAGACGGCCAGCGGCGCCACGTCGTCGGGACGGCCGGCGCGCTTCATCGGGATGAAGCGAACGGTCTGGTTCGCCTCGGGAGTCGGGTTGCCGAGCGCAGGCGAGTCATCCATCCAGCCGAGCGCGATCGCGTTGACGGTGATGCTCTGCGCGGCCCACTCTTGCGCGAGCGCGCGCGTCAGGTTCAGCACGCCGGCCTGCGCCGCGCAATACGCCGACGCGTTCGCAAGGCCGCGTTCGCCCAGCACCGACGCGACGTTGATGATCCGGCCGCGCGTACGCCCGTTCTCTTCCGCCTTCAGCATCTCCTTGCCGGCGGCCCGACAGGTGAAGAACGTGGCGCTCAGGTTGGCGCCAAGCACTCTCGCCCAGTCCGCATCACTGATGCGGCCGGCCGGCTTGCCGACGAACAGGTCCGGCGCGTTCACCAGCACGTCGATGCCGCCCAGCTCCTTGGCGACCTGCCGCACCATCACCTGCGCGGCCGTGCCGATCGACGCATCGATCGACTGCTCGATCGCCTTGCGCCCAAGATCGCGCACCTCGCGCGCGACTTTGCGCAGCGCGACGGCCTCGTCGCCCGCCGTGCTCGACGTGCAGAGCGCCAGATCGGCGCCCGCTTCGGCAAGCGCCAGCGCGATCCCGCGCCCGACGCCTCGCGCCGCGCCGACCACCAGCGCTCGCTTGCCCGACAAGTCGTATGCATCCAGGCTGCGCTTCGCGTTCGGCCAGTCGGCCACGGCCATGTCTATCCCACCTCGGGTGCGAAGCCGACCGGCGCAACGCCGCCCGCAAGCCCGCCGCCATCGATGACGAAGCCCTGCCCCGTCACGTAGCTCGACGCATCGGAGGCGAGGTAGACCGCAAGCGGGCCCAGCTCCCACGCTTCGCCCAGGCGTTGCACCGGGTAATAGCGAGCGCGCTGCTGCATCATCGCGGCGAGCTCGGGCGTCGGCGCGGGCCGCTGCGCGACGAAGCCCGGAATGATGCAGTTGACCCGGATGCCGTAACGCTGCAGCATCGCTGCGAGCGACTTCGTCAGCGCAATCACGCCGGCCTTCGCTGCGCCGTAGCCGAAGTTCTGCGTGTAGGCGCGCAGCGCCGTGCCGGACGCGACGTTGATAATCACGCCTTTCGGCTTGTTCATATCGATCATCTTCTTCGCGGCAGCGCGCGCGCAATAGAACGCGCTCGAGAGGTTGACGTCGATCGTGTCGTGCCAGTCGTCGTCGGTCATGTCCCACAGCTCGGTGCCGTGGCCGCGCGCATCGCCAATACCCGCGTTCGAGAGCATGATATCGATCGTGCCGAACTCATCGACGCACGCCTCGATCAGCGCGTCGCACTGCGCCGAGAAGCGCACATCCGTCGGCACGGCGAGCGCGCGCCGGCCCAGCGCGCGGACCGCCTCCGCCGTCGCGTCGATCTGGTCCTTCGTGCGCGACGCGCAGACGATGTCGGCGCCCGCCTCCGCCAGCGCGAGCGCCATCTGCTGCCCGAGGCCGCGTCCGGCGCCCGTAACGACGGCCACGCGGCCATCCAGGCGGAGGCGCTCCAGCACCAAGTACCGGCTCCCTTCGTGCAATTCGAGGCGAAGCGCGGGTAGTGTAGCGCCGATGATCGCTTGGGGAAAAGCCCTGCCACGGTCAGACCAGATCGGTGTCGTTTGCCATGATGTGGACGGCCGCCCGTGGGTCGCTCAGAAAGGCCAGTTGACTGGCCGGCGCACGAAGGTAGCGATAGCTGAGTGGCACAACTCGCTTCTTGTGCTGGAAGCCGTTTCGCAGCAGCACTTCACGATGGGGGTGATAGGTTGGAACCCAACATTCCACCGCCGTAACTTGCTGCTGGGCGAAGTAAGCCAGTCCGGCTTGGACTAGGCGCTCCACAACGTCGAGGCGGCCAGGTAGCGCGATCACGTCCGCGACGATACCCGTCCTGCCGGACGTTGTCAGCGCGATGTAGCCCAGGAGGCAGGAGTCGTGTTCCGCCTGCTTGATCGTAAACGAGCCCGAACGGACGTCGCTGTGACGCCACGTGAGGAAGGCCTGGCCCCGCTCCCGGATGAAGTCAAACTGGCGAGCCGCCTCCTCGAAGAGGATGTCCGCGCGCTCATCGAACGCGCTGACGGCCCGCACGTCGAACGTCGCATCCGGTGCAGGTCCAGCATCTGGCAGCGCATCCAGCCGGTGTACGAGGACCTGCACTTTATTGGCGATCTTAATGTTGCCTTGCGCCACTCGCATGTGTACCGCGGCGGGATGTTCGCCGACACCAAAGTTGAAGTCGTTCTCCTGATCAAAGTGCTGTCGGGCAAATGCCCACATCTCCGACAGCACGCCTTGGCCGCGGTAGTCAGGATGGACCGCCAGGTCGAACCCCTGTCGGCAAAAGAGTCTCTGCCCGCGAATTCGGAACCAGCTGAGGCAGAACAGGCGGCAACCCACGATCCTGGAACCGCCCTCCGCTACGACCTGAAATCTCTTCGACTCGAGGTCGCTGGAGAGTTTCCACAGCATGTGCTCGCGAGGGGAAACCGAGATCCGGATCTTCGGCCAAACGTCGAACGACGCCTGCAG
>JBIOYF010000056.1:0-4493 GCA_044870035.1 Dehalococcoidia bacterium | reverse complement strand
GAGCTCGCCGGCCGCGAGGCCGCCCGCGGAGAGGTAGATGTTCTTGAAGACCTTCCCCGGGAAGACGCCCGTCAGGAAGCTCGTCATGCGCATGTGGACGGCGCCCGCTGCCACGCCGGCGACGTCGACGAGCGGGTTGGGCACACAGGACAGCAGGAACATGGTCAGCACGCCGCGCCGCTCCATCCAGGCCCTGACGCGCGGATAGAACGGCCGGTCGCGGAAGAGGGGGCTGCCGCCGTAGCCGGCCGCGTAACCCGTCAGCTCGCCGATGGCCTCGGCCACGCCGGCGACGAGGCCCACGAGCAGCGGCACAGGGATGCCGAAGACCGGGTCGAGCAGGGCGCCGGCGCCGGTGATCGCCGCCGCGCCGGGCATGGGCAAGACGATGGATGCGGCGCTGATCAGGCTGACCAGAAACAGGCCGATGTAACCGTAGGTGCTGAGCCTGGCCAGATCGATGCTGAAGTAGAAGAAGCCGAACGCCGTGGCGGTGACGAGCGCCAGCACCGACGCGAGAACGACGTACTCGAGCCGGGCGACCCAGGCGAGGCGCGGCGCCGTCTCTCCAAGGGCGACAACGTCCTGCGGCGCTTCCGAGCGGCGGCGGTGGGCCCGGTGCGCCGCGACGGCCGACGAGTTGCGTGCGGTGCGCTTGCTCATCGCCGTCATGATACCAAGCGCGGCGATCCCCGAAACGTACGTAGCCGAGGCTGGAAAGCCTCGGCTACGATTTTTCTCCGGCCCGCCGAGGCTGGAAAGCCCCGGCTACAAGATGACAGAGCGAGCTAGTCTGGGTCCGGCTCGGCGATGTACGCGGTGGGCACGGCTGGCGCAGCCGGCGCCACGGGCACCAACTCTGCTTCGGAGCTCATGAGGACGGCCATCTCCTCCTGGCTGAGCGCCTCTTCGCCGTTCTCCAGAACCAGGCCCTCCGGCCGCGGGATCTCCTTGACCGGTGGCGGCGGCAGATCGATCTCGGCGCGTGCCGGGATGAGCTTGCCGATGATGACGTTCTCCTTGAGTCCGAGCAGCCGGTCCACCTGACCGGAGATCGCCGCCTCGGTGAGCACGCGCGTGGTCTCCTGGAAGGACGCCGCGGCGAGGAAGCTGCTTGTGCTGAGCGAGGCCTTCGTCACGCCGAGGAGGACCGGCACGGCGGTCGCGGGCTCGCCGCCCTCAGCCAGCACGCTTGAGTTCTCCTCTTCGTACGTGAAGCGGTCGACCAGCTCGCCCGGCAGCAGGTTGGTGTCGCCCGGCATATCGACCTGCACCTTGCGGAGCATCTGGCGCACGATCGTCTCGATGTGCTTGTCGTTAATCGTCACGCCCTGCGTGTGGTAGACCTTCTGCACCTCGAGCACAAGGTACATCTGCACCGCCTCCGGGCCCATAATGCGCAGAATGTCCTGCGGGTTCATCTGGCCTTCGGTCATCTGCTGGCCAGCCTGGACCTGATCGCCGTCCTGGATACGGATGCGCGCGTTGCCGGGCACGGCATACTCGCGCTCCTCGGTCGCCTCGTAGACGATCGAGATGCCGGTGGGAGTGCGACGCTTCCCCTCGAAGACGACGCGTCCGCCGACGCGCGCGACGATATCCGGGCTCTCGGCGAGCGCCGTCTCGTCCGCGGCGGCCTTCTTCTTCCGCTTCGGCGCCGCCTCTTCCTTCTTGCGCGCCAGCACCGCTCCGGCCTCGACCTCCTGGTCGTGCTTGACGAGCAGCTCGGCGCCCGCCGGAAGGTCGTAGAGGTCGCTGTAGAACTCCGTATCGGAGATGGAGATGCGACGCGTCTCGCCGTCGCGGATGACGTGGGCCGTGCCGTCGATCTCGGCCATGATCGCCTGCGTCTTGGGCACGCGCGCCTCGAAGACCTCCTCGACGCGGGGCAGACCGCTCGTGATGTCGACGCCGGCAACGCCGCCGGTGTGGAACGTGCGCATCGTGAGCTGTGTACCCGGCTCGCCGATGCTCTGCGCCGCGACGATGCCGACCGCCGCGCCCATCTCGACCAGGTGGCCGGACGCGAGACTGCGTCCGTAGCAGATGCGGCACATGCCGCGCTTCACCTGACAGGTGAGCGACGAGCGGATGTGTACCTTGTCGATACCGAGCGCCTCGATCCGATCGGCGATGCGCTCGTCGATCTCCTCGCCGCGGAGCACGACGACTTCGTTCGTCTTCGGGTCGATGATGTCGGACGCCGCCCAGCGGCCTACGACGCGCTCGCGGAACGGTGCGAGCATCGTCTCGTCCGCGGGGCGCTGGAGCCAGATGCCGGCGGTTGTCCCGCAGTCCTCCTCTTCGATGATGACGTCCTGCGCCACGTCGATGAGACGCCTCGTGAGATAACCGCTGTCCGCCGTTCGGAGCGCGGTGTCGGCCAGGCCCTTGCGGGCGCCGTGCGTGGAGATGAAGTACTCCAGTACGCTCAGGCCCTCGCGGAAGCTACTGCGGATGGGCAGGTCGATGATCCGGCCGGAGGGGTCGGTCATCAGACCGCGCATACCCGCCATCTGCCTGATCTGCGCGATGTTACCCTTGGCGCCGCTCGACGCCATCATGAAGACCGAGCCGTAGCGATCGAGCTGTTTCTCGATCGCGTTCTGGACGTCATCGGTCGTGCGGCTCCAGATCGAGATCGAGGCGTCGTAGCGCTCCTGCTCGGTGATCAGGCCCATCTCGAACTGCTCTTCGACATCCGCGATCTTGCCCTCGGCCTCCTCGATGAGCTTCGCCTTACCTTCGGGCGGGCGCAGGTCCGTGATCGCGATCGTGATGCCTGAGCGCGTGGCGTACTTGAAGCCAACGCCCTTGATTGCGTCGACGACTTCCGCGGTAACGTCGTTGCCGAGCTTGTGATAGGAGGCCGCGACGACGTTCTTGAGCGCGCGGCGGTCCATCGTCTCGTTGTAGAAGCCAAGCTCCTCCGGCAGCACCTCGTTGAAGATGATCCGGCCGACGGTGGTCTGAATGAACTCGTTGTTGGTCCGGACGTCGCGCACCTTGACGGTCGCGTGCAGATGGACCAGACCCAGCTCGCAGGCGAGCTCGGCCTCGCGGAAGCTGCCGTAGAGGCCTTGCGCCGGCTTGCCGTTCGTCGACTCTTTGTACTCACCCAGGGCGCCCGGACGCTGCAACGTCAGGTAGTAGCAGCCGAGCACCATGTCCAGGGTGGGCGCGATGACGGGCTCGCCGGAGCCCGGCGAGAGCATGTTGCGGGTGGAGAGCATGACCTGGCGCGCCTCGGCCACCGCTTCGCGCGAGAGCGGCACGTGCACGGCCATCTGGTCGCCGTCGAAGTCGGCGTTGAAGGCGGCGCAGACCAGCGGGTGCAGCTGGATCGCGCTGCCCTCGATGAGCACCGGCTCGAACGCCTGGATACCCAGGCGGTGGAGCGTGGGCGCGCGGTTGAGCAGCACCGGCCGTGCCGTGATCACCTCGTCGAGCACGTCCCACACCTCGGGGCGCGCGCGCTCGACGATGCGCTTGGCGCTCTTGATGTTGTGCGCCATCCCTTGCGAGACGAGCGCGTGCATGACGAACGGCTTGAACAGCTCCAGGGCCATCCGCTTCGGGAGGCCGCACTGGTGCAGCTTCAGCTCCGGCCCGACGACGATGACCGACCGGCCGGAGTAGTCGACGCGCTTGCCGAGCAGGTTCTGGCGGAAGCGCCCCTGCTTGCCCTTGAGCATGTCCGACAGCGACTTCAGCTTGTGGTTGCCCGAGCCGGACACGGCGCGTCCGCGGCGGCCGTTGTCGATCAGCGAGTCGACGGCTTCCTGCAGCATGCGCTTCTCGTTGCGGATGATGATCTCGGGCGCGCCCAGCTCCATCAGCCGCTTCAGGCGGTTATTGCGGTTGATCACGCGCCGGTAGAGGTCGTTCAGGTCGCTCGTGGCGAAGCGGCCGCCGTCGAGCTGCACCATGGGGCGCAGGTCAGGCGGGAGCACCGGCAGGACGGTGAAGACCATCCAGGTTGGCTTGTTGCCGCTGCGGCGCAGCGCCTCGACGACACGCAGGCGCTTGGTGGCCTTCTTGCGGCGCTGGCCGCTGCTGGAAGAGATCTCGCTATGCAGCTTGAGCCGCAGCTTTTCGACTTCGACGCGGTCCAGAATCTGCAGGACTGCCTCGGCGCCCATGCCGGCCGAGAAGATGTTGCCGAAGCGCTCCTTGTATTCGCGGTACTGCGCCTCGGTGAGGAGCGTGATGCGGTCCTCGTCGATCGGGTCGTGGAGATCTTCCAGCTCCTCGATCTTCGTCTGGTACTCGGCCAGTACGGCCTCGCGCTGGGAAGCGAGCTGCTCGCGCAGCGGCTCCAGCTCGGTGAACGCGCTGTCGCGCAGCTGTTGGGTCGCAGCATCAGCGGTCAGCGCCGCGTCGGCCTTGCGCTGCTTCAGCTCGTCCTCGACGGCCGCGACGGCCTGCTGGACCGTGGGCTTGATCTGCTTCCAGTCGTCCTTCTCGATCTCGACGCCGCGCTCGACGAGCAT
>JBIOYF010000055.1:0-16642 GCA_044870035.1 Dehalococcoidia bacterium | reverse complement strand
ACGTTCAACCGCACGTCGCCCTTCGCCTTCTGGTACGAGGACGTGCGCGCGCTCGGCTTCCTCCGGCCGCCCTGGGGCCTTGCCTTCGACCAGCTCTTTGCCCTCTCGCCCATACACGCGGACTGACACGAACGAACGCGGTTCTCCCCGGCCTTGGCCCCTGACCCTTGACCCCCGACTCGGGGTGGGGCAGGGGTATAGTGTCCCGTGACCTGCTCGCTCCACCTCGTCGATGACCTACGGAACGCCCGCAGCCAGCTGCTCGCGGCGTGCGACGGCGCGTCCGCCGGCGATCTGCGCCGCCGGCCATCGAACGGGGAGTGGGCGGTCACAGAGGTGCTTGCGCACATCCCGGACGTGGATCGCTACTACCTGTCCGAGGCGCGCGCGATCCGCGACGAGCCCGGCCACATGTTCGTCTACTTCGACGAAGAGGCGTGGCAGCGCGACAACGCGGACGCGATCGAACGCGACATGCGCTCCGTGCGGCTCGCGATGGTGCAGGCGCACCGCGACGTCCTGCGCTGGGCGGAGTCGCTGACCTCGGACGAGCTGGAGCACGCCGGCGGGCATCCGCGCGTCGGTTCTATCACCGTCCGCCAGATGTTGAAGCGTATCGCCAACCACGACCGCAACCATGCGCAGCAAGTGCAGGCGATCCGGAACGCGTTACGGTAGCATCGTGCCGGAGCTGACCTTTGCCTCCGCCACGTCGCTCGCGCAAGCGATTCGTAAGAAGCGCATGTCGTCCGAGGAAGTGGTCGATGCGCACCTGCGACGCATCGACGCCGTCAACACGAAGCTGAACGCTGTTGTGCAACTGAAGGCTGACGCGGCACGCCAGCGTGCTCGCGATCTCGACAACGTGCTCGCGCGCGGCGAGATCGCCGGGCCGCTGCACGGCGTGCCGTTCACGGTGAAGGACTGGATCGATACGAGCGATGCGATCTGCGCGGCAGGGCAGGTCGAAGCGAAGGACCGGCTGCCGAAGCGCGATGCGACCGTCGTCGCGCGCATGCGCGCCGCCGGCGGCGTATTCCTCGGCAAGACGTTCGATGGCGTGGACGGCGCGATGAATGCGGTCTACGGCATTTGCCATAACCCATACGATCTCTCGCGCACGCCCGGCGAGAGCAGTAGCGGCGAGGCTTCGATCATCGCCGCCAGCGGCTCGCCGGTCGGCCTCGGCAGCGACTCGGGCGGCAGCATCCGCTATCCCGCGCATTGCTGCGGCGTCGCCGGCCTGAAGCCGAGCGCCGGGCGTGTGCCTCTCACAGGTCACTTTCCACGTATCGACTCCATGATCGATACGAGGACGCAGATCGGTCCTCTCGCCCGGTCCGTGGAAGATCTCGCGCTCGTCTTGCCGATCATCGCCGGCCCCGACGGGCTCGACGCCGGCATCGCGCCGGTGCCGCTCGCTGACTGGCACGCGGTCGAGCTGCGCGGGCTGCGCATTGCGACGTTCACTGAGTTCTCGCGCGCGACCCCGGACGGCGACACGCGCACCGTCGTCCGCGACGCGTGCCGCGCGCTCGCCGACGCTGGCGCGATCGTGGAGGAAGCGTTGCCGCCGCGCATCGATGAAGCGTGGGACGTCACGATGACCTACTGGCAACGCGTTGAGTCGCACTCGTGGAGCGAGTGGCGCACTACGCGGGAGCACACGCTGACGGTCGATCAGATCGAGCGCGGCCTCTTCGCGTGGGGCCGCCTCCGCCGCGACATGCTGGCCTTCATGGATCGCCACGACGCGATCGTCTGCCCCGCCGCGCCCGGCCCAGCCGCAGTTCGCGCCGACAACCCCGGGCCGGGACCGTTCGTGTTCATGCTGCCGTTCAGCCTCACCGGCTGGCCGGTCGTGGTCGTGCGCGCCGGCGCGTCGAAGGAAGGCCTGCCGGTCGGGGTTCAGGTGGCCGCTCGCCCCTGGCGGGACGACGTTGCGCTCGCCGCCGCGGGGCAGATCGAGGCGGCGCTCGGCGGCTGGCACGCGCCCGACATCTAGGCAATTTACTAACTGTTCGCTTCGTAATTGACCCTTGAGGCCCGCCTTGCTACGATGGAGTTGCTCTCGTGAAGGGCGACACAATCGCCAGTGTGGGCGATCGCCGGTGCTGTCAGCGCCCGGCGAGCCGAGGAGGAGGGAGCGCCGGTGCAAGCGCTGCTCGACAACTACGCCGCCGTGCTTCTGGCCGCCGTGGTCGGGTTCATCCTCGTAGCTACCGCGCTGGTCGCCACCCGGGTGCTGGCACCGTTCTCGCAATCGAAGCAGAAGAACATCTCGTATGAGTGCGGCATGCTGCCCATGGGCCGGGTACGCACGCAGCTCCACGTCCGTTACTACCTCTTCGCCATTCTCTTCCTGATCTTTGACGTCGAAGCCGTGTTTCTCTTCCCGTGGGCGGTCAGTTTCGCGAGCGCGGGCCACGCGGCCTTCTATGAGATGGTACTCTTCATCGTCATCCTGGGTGGCGGGCTGGCGTATGCCTGGAAGAAAGGGGTGCTGCAATGGAAGTAAGCACGAAGCCCGTTGCGCAGACCACCGTCACCGAAGCCCCAGCGCCGGCGACCACCGCTCCGCCGACGCCCATCCCGCCGTCCGAACGGCCCAAGACCGGCGTCGAACGCGAGCTTGAGCTGCTCACGCCGGCGGACGTCGACTACGGCAAGTCGCTCTATCGACAGGTGTTGCCCGGGATCATCCAGGTGCCGGCGGAGATGCTGCTCGCGCTCGGCCGGGCCAACTCGCTCTGGCCGCTCACGTTCGGTCTCGCCTGCTGCGCGATCGAAATGATCGCGACGTACATGTCGCACCACGATCTGGACCGCTTCGGCATCGTGCCGTGGCCGTCGCCCCGCCAGGCGGACGTGATGATCGTCGCGGGCACCGTGACGAAGAAGATGGCGCCCGCGGTGCGCTTGCTCTACGAACAGATGCCCAACCCCAAGTGGGTCATCTCGATGGGCGCCTGCGCGACCAACGGCGGGCCGTACACGCGCTACGACCGCGTGCTGCAGGGCGTCGACAAGATCGTGCCGGTCGACGTTTACGTGCCGGGCTGCCCGCCGCGGCCCGAAGCGCTGATGGATGGCTTTCTGGCGCTCCAGCACAAGATCATCGAGGAGCGCGGCAAGTTCTAATGACGGAACAGGATAAGGGCGAAGGGTCCACCCCTCCGGACGTTGGCGAAACGCCTCAGGCCGGAGGGCCAGCCGCTCCTGAAGGCAGCGCGGCCCCGCCGCCGGCCGGCGCGACACCAGAACAGATCGCTGCGGAAGGGACACCGGCCGCTGCGAAGGAACCCGTCGCCGCGAAGCCCGAGCGCCCCGCTAAGGCAGCGGAAGCCAAAGTTCCGGAGAAGCAGCCGCCTCCGCCGGGCAGCATTGCCGACCTGATCCGCGAAGCGCTGCCGGACCTTACGTTCGAGGCGTACCAGGGCATCAGCGACGTGATCGTCGAGATCAGCCCGGACGACGTATCGAACGTGATGCCCGTGCTGAAGGACGATGCGCGGCTGGACCTCAAGCTGCTGCGCTGTCTCTCCGGCATCGACCAGGAAGCCGAGGGCATGGAGGTGGTCTACCATCTCATGTCACTGGAGAAGAACCACCAGGTGCAGATCAAGACAAAGCTCCCGCGCGAGAACCTGCACATCTCGTCCGTGACGTCGGTCTGGAATGCGGCCAACTGGCACGAGCGCGAGGCCCGCGACATGTTCGGCATCGTGTTCGACGGGCATCCGCACCTGGTGCCGCTGCTGTTGCCGGAGGACATGACCGACCACTTCCCGCTGCGCAAGGACAACCCGCTGGCGGAGATTGAGGAGTGGCAGGGCGAGCTGGTGGCCGAAGGCGCGGGCGCCGGCGATGAAGAGGAAGCGGAAGAGTAGGGAGGCAGGAAGGCGACGATGAAACAGGCAGGGACGCTCATGACGGCGCTGGCGCTGTTCGTGGTGATCGTGGCCGTCGTTGCTTGCGGCGGCGACAACGGCGGCAGCGAGCGCACTCCGTCCGATACTAGCGCCGCGACGCAGACGGCCGTGGCAGCGGAAGGAGCCACGCCCGGCGGACCGCGCGAGACGCTGAGCCCCGAGGAACGCCAGACGGCCGACGCGACGCAGGCGGCGGACGCGCGAACCGAAGAAGCGGGCCAACAAGCCACCGAGGAGGCCGACGACGCAACCGAAGAGGCGAGCGACGAAGCCACGGACACTGCGCGGGACGCGACTCGCAGTGCACTGGAGGCGACACAGGAGGCACGGGACGCCACGCCGGGCGACTAGGCGCAGGCTGAGCTGAGCAGGAATGGTTATCGAACAGCAACTCGAGACGATCGACGTCAACATCAACATGGGGCCGCAGCACCCCAGCACGCATGGCGTCTTTCGCATGGTGCTAACGGTCGACGGCGAACGCGTCGTCGACGTCGAGCCGCACATCGGCTATATGCACCGCGGTGGCGAGAAGCTCACCGAGAGCATGGACTACCGCCAGGGGATCGGCTACCAGGACCGCACCGACTATCTCGCTCAGTTCTTCGGCGAGCATGCCTACTGCATGGCCGTCGAGAAGATGCTGGGTATCGAGGTGCCGGAGCGCGCGGAGTACATCCGCGTGATCCTCTGCGAGCTCAATCGCATCACCAGCCACTTTATGTTCCTCGGCGCGTTTGGCATCGACCTCGGTTCGTTCGGCACCACGTTCACCTACGGCTTCCGCGAACGTGAGTTCATCCAGGACATCTTCGAAGAGGTGACCGGCGAGCGCCTGATGTACGGCTACTTCCGCCCGGGCGGGGTCGTCTGGGACCTGCCGCCGAACTTCGTGCAGCGCGTGCGCGAGACGCTGCCGCAGACAAGGCAGGGCCTGAAGGACCTCGACCTGCTGATGACCGAGAACGAGATCTTCTGCGCGCGCACGCGCGGCGTCGGCGCAATCAGCGCGGAGGACGCGATCAACTGGGGCCTGACCGGGCCGATGCTGCGCGCCTGCGGCGTCCCGTTCGACCTGCGCAAGGACAGGACGTACTCGATCTACAATCGCTTCGCCTTCGACATCCCCATCGGCCAGTACGGCGACGTCTACGACCGCTATCTCGTCCGCCTCGAAGAGGTGCGCCAGTCGATGCGGATCGTTGAGCAGGCGTTGGAGCAGCTGCCGGACGGGCCGATCATGCCGGAGAAGCTGCCGCGCCGGCTGCGCGCCGCCCCGTGCGAGGTCTACACCGCCGTCGAGAATCCGCGCGGCGAATACGGGCTCTACTTCGTCTCTAAGGGCGGCGACAAGCCGTACCGCTGCAAGATCCGCTCGCCCTCCTTCTGCAACCTCTCCGCGCTCAAGACAATGGCGATTGGCAACTACGTCGCCGACGCCGTCGCGATCTTGGGCTCCGTCGATATCGTGCTCTGTTGCGTGGACCGCTGATGCTCAACATCGACATCGACAACCGTTTCATCGACAACGCGTGGCTGGGCGCGCTGCTCGGCCTGATCGTTATCGTGCTGCTGATGACGGTGACCGTGCTGATGCTGATCTACATTGAGCGGAAGGTCTCCGCTCGGATGCAGCAGCGGCTCGGGCCGATGCGCGTCGGCCCGTACGGCCTGCTCCAGACGCTGGCCGATACGATCAAGCTGGTTTCCAAGGAGGACCTGCGGCCCGCGCTCGCCGATCGCTGGGTCTTCGAGCTGGCCGTCTTTGCGATCTTCGTGCCGGCGTTCCTCGCGTTCGTGGCGATACCGTTCACGCAGGGCTGGGCGATCAGCTTCCTCGATCTCGGCCTGTTTTACATCGTGGCCGTCACCGGCCTGTCGTTCATCGGCTTTCTCATGGCGGGCTGGGCGTCCGACAACAAGTACGCGCTGCTCGGCGGCATGCGTGCGGCGGCCCAGCTGATCAGCTACGAGATACCGCTCGTGCTGTCACTGCTGGCGGTCTCTATGGTCACCGGTACCCTAAGCATCCGCGAGATCGTGGAGTGGCAGGGACGCGTGCCCCTGTTCGTCTGGCAGCCGCTCGCCCTCTTCATCTTCATGGTCGCCTCGCTTGCCGAGCTGGAGCGCCAGCCCTTCGACATTCCGACGGCCGAGTCGGAGGTCGTCGGCGGGCCGTTCATCGAATACAGCGGCATCCGCTGGTCGATGTTCATGCTCGCCTCCTACGCGAATCTGTTCATCTACAGCTTGCTCGCCGGCATGATCTTCTTCGGCGGCTGGAACTGGCCGCTGGGCGACAGCGCCGGCCTGTGGCTGCAGATAATCTATACGTTCGTGAAGACCAGCGTGATCATCCTGGTCTTCATCTGGATCCGCTTCACGTTCCCGCGCCTCCGCATCGACCAGCTGATGAGCTACTGCTGGAAGGTGCTCATTCCGCTGGGGTTCTTGCAGATCTTCCTGAACGGCCTGGTGCTCTCGTATGACTGGCCGGACGGGCTGCTCTTCGTGACGTCCGGCGCCGGCCTGCTCCTCGCGGGCTACATCATCTATCGAGCCGTCCGCGTCGAACCGCGCGGCGTGCGTCTCGTACCGGCGAACCCGCAGCTCGCCGGCGGACGGCCGGCCGCCGCGGAGGCGGGCTCATGACAATACACGCGGGCCGGGCTTCAGCCCGACAGACTGAAGCCTGTCCGACGAGGTTGGAGGACAATCGATGATCGGCATACTCAAGGGCATGTATGTAACGTTTTCAGTGATGCTGCGCAAGCCGGTCACGATTGAATACCCCTTCAAGCACCGCGCGGTGCCGCAGCGCGATCGCGCGTTCCCCATCCTGCTCTGGGACAAGGAGATCGACGAGCCGTTCTGCACCGGCTGCCACGCCTGCGAGCGCGCCTGCCCCGTCGAGTGCATGACAGTGACAATGAAGGACAACCCGAAGCACGCCGACGGCACGAGCAAGCGCCGCAAGATCATCGACGAGTTCTATATCGATTACGGGCGCTGCATGCGCTGCAACATCTGCGTCGAGGTCTGCAACTTCGAGGCGATCGCGATGAACAACACCTGGGCCGGCCACGAGCTCTCGACGTTCGACCGTAACGAGCTGGTGCTCGACCTGAGTGAGCTGCTCTCCCAACACAAGAAGGAGAAGATCGACCCGTGGGTCGCCGACTAGGCTCGCTGCGCGCACTGAGAGCCGGCAGCCGCCTCCCTTCCGAGGCGGCTTTCTCTGGACTCGAATGGGGTTGTCCGTACTGCGGCCATGCTTTAGGTTTAGCCAGATGCTAGCCAGGACGGCTCAATGACCGTAGCCCAGGTCATCTTCTATATCTTCGCGGCGCTTGCCGTCGGGGGCGGTCTGGGTGTCGTCCTCATGCGGAACGCGGTCTACGCGGCGCTCGCTCTCATCCTCAGCCTGCTGGCCGTCAGCGGCATCTACATCCTGCTCGCCTCCGAGTTTCTGGCGCTGGTCCAGATCCTGATCTACGGCGGCGCCGTGACCGTCATCCTGCTCTTCGCGCTCATGCTCACACGCGTCAGCGACCTCTCCGACACGCTCGTCGGCGCGCAGTGGCCGGTCGCCGGGCTGGCGTCGGCGCTGCTCGCCGGACTGCTCATCGCCGCTGGCGCGACGTCGGAATGGCCGGGCGATGCCGCAGGCGAGATCACGCGCGTGCCGTTCCAGAATGTCGGCAATGCGCTCTTCGGCCAGTGGGCCACGCCCTTCGAGATCGCGTCGCTTGTCCTGCTGGTCGCGCTCGTCGGAGCGATCGTCATCGCGCGCCAGGAGGAGGGGGAGTAGGGTGGAAGAGGCGAGGTCTGTTGCGCAGCAGATCCCGCTCGAGCACTTTCTCGTCCTCAGCGCGCTGCTCTTTTCCACCGGTGTCTACGGCGTGCTCACGCGCCGCAATGCAGTGCTGATCATCATGTCCGTTGAGCTGATGCTCAACGCTGCGGCCATCAACATGGTCGCCTTCGCGGCGTACACTTCGCCCGAGCGTTTCATCGGCATTATCTTCGCGGTCTTCATCATCACCGTCGCCGCCGCTGAGGCCGGACTTGCGCTGGCCATCGTGCTGCGCGTCTTCCGCAACCGCGGCACAGCCAATGTGGACGAAGTGAGCCAGCTGAAGTGGTGACCAACCCATTTCGCGGGTCAGGCTCCAGCCTGACGGCAACGAGCGGGTTGCAGCCGCGCACTTCAGTGCGCGGGCTCGCCCCGAATCTACTTCGCGGGTCAGGCTTCAGCCTGACGGGAACGAGCGTGCTGCAGCCGCGTACTTCAGTGCGCGGGGTCGCAACAAACCATAGGAGCGCCTGTCCATGGGCATGACCGACGCCTGGTGCATTCCGCTCTTCCCGGCGGGCGCGTTCGTCCTGCTGCTGCTGTTCGGGCCGTACCTGCCGCGGCGGGGCGACTGGATCGCCATTGCGGGCATCTTCGCGGCGTTCGTGCTGACCTTCCCCGTCATCGCCGACCTCACCGACGCGCTGGCCAAGCACGGTGCCGAGTTCGCCGGCGCTTCGAACAGCATCCAGTGGTTCGATATCCCGGGCGCCATCCACGTCGAGCTCGGCGTCCACGTCGACGCGATCACGGTGGTGATGCTCGTTGTCGTGACGTTCGTGTCGTTCATGGTGCAGGTCTATTCGCTCGGCTACATGCACGGCGACGCGCGCTACGGTTGGTTCTACGCCGTCCTTTCGCTCTTCGCCGCCTCGATGCTGGCCCTCGTGCTCGCCGACAACTTCCTGTTGCTCTACTTCTGCTGGGAGCTGGTCGGCCTGTGCTCGTACCTGCTGATCGGGCACTACAGCCACCTGCGTTCGGCCGCCGAGGCGTCGAAGAAGGCGTTTATCACGACGCGCCTCGGCGATGTCGGCCTGCTCATCGCGATCATTTTGCTCTTCCGATCGGCGCACACGTTCAATATTGAGCAGGTGATCGCCGCCGCTCAGGCCGGCGAGATCCGCACCGAGGTGCTGACGGCCTCCGTCGTCCTGATCTTCCTCGGTGCGATGGGCAAGTCGGCGCAGTTCCCGTTCCACGTCTGGCTCCCCGATGCGATGGAAGGCCCGACGCCGGTCTCCGCGCTGATCCACGCCGCGACGATGGTGGTCGCCGGCGTCTACCTCGTCGCGCGGACGCTGCCGCTCTTCCAGCTGGTCGCGGGCGGGCCGGAGCTGGTGCTGGCCGTCGGTCTGTTCACGACATTCCTGGCGGCGTTCCTCGGTCTCGTCATGACGGACATCAAGCGCGTCGTGGCCTATTCCACGATCAACAGCCTTGGACTGATGTTCGTCGCGCTCGGTGTCGGTGCGCCGGCCGCCGCGATGCTCTACCTGTTCACGCACGCGTTCTTCAAGGCGGTGCTCTTCCTCGGCGCGGGCTCCGTGATCCACGCGACGGAGCAGCAGGACGTCGACAAGCTGGGCGGCCTCTGGTCGAAGATGCCGATCACGGGCGCAACGTTCGCTATCGGGGCGCTCTCGATGGCCGGACTGCCCGTCCTGGCCGGTTTTTGGGCGAAAGACGAGATCCTCACGAGCGCGCTCGATAACCACGCGGTGTTCGCGCTGGTGCTCCTCACGCTGCCCGTGACGGCGCTCTACATGGGGCGCGTCTTCATCCTGACCTTCCTCGGCGAACCCAAGGATGCGCACGCAGCCGAGCACGCGCACGAGTCACCACCGACGATAGCGCTGCCGCTGGTGCTGCTCGGCGTGCTGACGGTCGTCAGCGGTTTCGTCGTGTTCGACCAGGTCGGCGATGCGCTCGGCTTCCCAGGCGGCATCGCACAAGTGATCTTCCTCCAGGAGCCGGAGAAGCTGCACCTCAACTGGGGCATCGTCGTCGGTTCGTCGGCGCTCGTCGTGTCCGGACTGCTCGTCGCCTGGTACTCGTACGTCGTCCGCCCGAACATCCCGGTGCTGGCGGCGGAGCGGCTCGCGCCGGCGCATCGATTGCTCGTCAACAAGTACTACCTGGACGACATCTATCAGTACGTGATCGACCACGTTGTGCTCGGCGTCTCGCGGCTCGTCGCCTGGTTCGACCGCAACGTCGTCAACGACACAGGGATCAACGGTCCCGCCGAGACGACGAGCATGCTGGCGTACCTGGCGAAGTTCCAGCAGACCGGCAAGCTGCCGAACTATGCGCTGGCCATGATCATCGGGATCGTGGCGCTGGCGCTTGTGGCGTTCTCGCTGAAGACGTAGGGGAGCGATGCAGTCAGGTTATATTCTCCTCGCAACCATCGCGGTGCCGCTCATCGCGGCGGCGCTCATGGTGCTCGTGCCGTCGCGTTATGCGAACGCGATCCGTGCCATAGCGGTCGCGACCGGGTTCGTGCTCTTTGGCCTCGCGCTCTACACGTTCTTCGCCTACCAGCTGGCTGACGGCGACCAGTTCCAGTTCGATCTGCGCTGGCCCTGGATCGAGAACGTCGGCTTCTTGGGCGAGAACGGTATTACGCTTCATCTCGGCGTCGACGGCATCGCCGCGGCGATGGTGCTGCTGAACGGTGTTGTCGCGTTCGCAGGTACGATCATCTCCTGCAAGATCGAGTATCGCAACAAGGACTTCTTCATCCTGTTCTTCGTGCTCATCGCGGGCGTGTTCGGCGTCTTCGTCTCGCTCGATCTGTTCTTTTGGTTCTTCTTCTACGAGCTCGCCGTGCTGCCGATGTACCTGCTGATCGGCGTCTGGGGCGCGAGCAGCGTCTTCCCGACCTTCGTGCGAACGAAGGAGTACAGCGCGATGAAGCTGACGCTCGTCCTAGTCGGGGCGAGCGTGCTGATCTTTGTGGGGATCTTCGCGGTGTTCATCGAAGCCGGCGCCGGCACCTTCGATCTGCCGGCGCTGTACGCCGCCCACTACGACCCGAACTTCCAGAAGGTGGTCTTCCCGCTCTTCCTGATCGGCTGTGGCGTGCTCGCTGGCCTCTGGCCCTTCCACACCTGGTCGCCCGACGGCCACGTCGCCGCGCCGACGGCCGTCAGCATGCTCCACGCCGGCGTGCTGATGAAGCTGGGCGCCTTCGGCATCATCCGGCTCGGCATGCAGATGCTCCCCGAAGGCGCGCACTTCTGGATGCCGATGCTAATCACCCTCGGCACGATCAACGTGATCTATGGCGCTATCTCCGCCATGGCCCAGACCGACTTCAAGTACATGGTGGGTTACTCCAGCGTCAGCCACATGGGCTATGTGCTCATGGGTCTGGCAACGCTGAACACGATCGGCGTGAACGGCGCGGTGTTGCAGATGTTCTCTCACGGCGTGATGACGGCCCTCATGTTCGCCATGGTGGGCGCGATCTACGACCAGGCGCACGTGCGCCAGATGTCGCTCTTCGGCGGTCTGGCGAACAAGATGCCGCGCTTCGCCGCGTTCTTCGCGATCGCCGGGCTCACGTCGCTCGGCTTGCCGGGGCTCTCCGGATTCGTCGCGGAGTTCAACGTCTTCCTCGGCGTGTTCCAGTCCTATCCCGCGCTCGGCGGTCTGGCGGTGTTCGGCGCCGCGATCACAGCGGTCTACATCCTGCGCATGCTCGCGATCGCCTTCTTCGGTCCCGAGAACGAGCGCTGGGCCGGCCTCACGGAGATGACGCGCCTGGAGCAGGTGGGAGGCGCGATCCTCATCTCCTTCATCTTGCTTATGGGCGTCTTCCCCAGCCCGTTCGTCGACCGCATCTCCGAGTCGGTCCAGCTGATCCCGGGAGTGAGCTAGCGTGCCCGCCGACCTGAACCAGGACTACTCGCTGCTGACGCCGGAGTTCTGCCTGGGCGCGCTCGCCGCGCTCGTGCTCGCGCTCGATCTGTTCGTGCCGCGCTTCCGCAAGGACTGGCTCGCGTTCGTGACGGCCGCCGGCTTGATCGGCATCGCCGGCATGTCGTTCGGCTGGGTGAATAAGGAGAGCAACTTTTCGAACGTCCTGTTCGTCGACAACTACACGACGTTCTTCCGCGTGTTCTTCACGCTCAGTGCTGCCGCTGTCGTCCTCATGTCGACGAACTTCGTCCAGGCCAAGCTGCGCCACCCCGGCGAGTACTACGGACTGATCGTCCTCTCGACGATCGGCGCGATCTACATGGCGGCAGCGCGTGAGCTGCTGACGGCCTACATCTCGCTCGAGCTGCTCAGCTTCAGCCTCTACGTCCTCGTCTCCTTCGCCAAGTCCGACGCGCGTTCGAACGAGGGCGGCATGAAGTACATGCTGCTGGGCGCGTTCGCCTCGGCGATCTTCCTCTACGGGCTGAGCTTCATCTACGGTTCCGCAGGCTCCACGTTCTACGACGACATCGCCGCCGCGTACACGAACGGCACGAGTGGCTTCGACCTCGGGCTGCTCGCCGGACTGGTGCTGGTGCTGGCCGGCCTAGGTTTCAAGGTCGCCGCGGTGCCCTTCCATATGTGGACGCCCGATGCCTACGAAGGCGCGCCGCTCCCGATCACGGCCTACCTTTCGGCGACGTCTAAGGCCGCGGGCTTCGCGCTGCTGCTGCGCCTCTTCTCGAGCGCGCTCTTGCCCGTCCGGGACGACTGGCAGTGGATGGTTGCGGCGCTCGCCGCGCTTACGATGGTGCTCGGCAACCTGGTCGCGTTGCAACAGCACAACATCAAACGGCTGCTCGCCTACTCATCGATCGGCCAGGTGGGGTACATGCTGATGGCGATCGCGGCGCTCACCCCGGGCGACTCGTCCGTCGCGAGCGCGCTGCTGCTCCATATGGCGGGTTACGTGATCACCAACCTCGCCGCGTTCACCTGCCTCGTCGCCTGGTACGACCTCACCGGCGAGGAGGAGATCGCCGGCTTCCGTGGTATGGCGGAGCGCGCGCCGCTGCTGGCCGCCTCGCTTGCGGCGGCGCTGTTCTCGCTCTCGGGCATGCCGCTCTTCGCGGGCTTCTTCACGAAGTTCATCCTGTTCCAGGCCGTCGCCAGCGAGGGCTTCCTCTGGCTCTCCGTCGTCGCCGTCACGATGAGCTTCGTCTCGCTGTACTACTACTTGCTGGTGATAAAGGAGCTCTACATCTCCCCTCCCGACCAGCCGGGCCGCCTGTCCGTGCCGCCGCTCATGAGCGGCCTCACCATTCTGCTCGTGCTTGGCGTCTTCTACGTTGGCCTCTATCCCCGCCACCTCTTGGAGGCGGCCCAGCAGGCCACGAAGCTGCTCTTCGTCTAACCCTTTCCTTGTTGTCCTGCTGGTTGTATACTCGCCGCATTCTGCGGGCGGAGCCCGGCCGTCTGGGAAGGGAGTCCCATGCGCGCTCACACAGCGCAAGTCCCGGCGGCCCTCATCGTCCTCGCCTCCGCCGCGGCGCTACTCACCTCTCGAGCGCAGCCGCCGGTCGACGCCGGGTCCAAGCCCGACGGCCTCGGCGCGCTCAGCGGCGTCTACGACGTCCTGGTCTTCGAGGCCGACCCCGCGCGGGGCTACTTCCACTGCATGGCCCGGCTCGATCACGATAGCGTGACCAACGCCGTGAAGACGGCCGCGCAATGCTACGACGACACCGGCTTCAGCGATCCGCACGCGGAGCCGCGCGACAGCCTGCCGGGCGAAGGCCCCGATCTGCTCCCCGGCCCGCACCCGCCGCCGCCGTACAACTGGCAGCCGCCTTCCGAAGGCTCCGGCTCCTACGATCCCGCGTGGGTGGCCGGCCCCCGCCTCCTCTTCAGCACATGCTTCAAGGGGCTCGGCGGCAGCCTCGGCCCGAACGCGATCGCAACCGTGGAGGTCCCCTCGCCCGAGTCTCAGCTCGCCGGCAACGGCGATATGTTTGGCCAGTTGAACGTATATCCAAGACAAGGCCGGGCGCAGTGCCAGGCGGCCGCCCCTCTCGGCCAATCGTTGCTTGCCGTGGACATCGCGCTCCATCCCGTCGATGACGTGAATGGCTCGGGGCCGGACAGCCCGGCGCCGTGGCGAACGATCGGCGATCACGATTTCGACGACGACGGCTGCCCCGACGCCGACGAGCTCTGGACGGTCAAGACGGCGGCCCCCCAGTGTGGAGACGATCCGTACAGCGGTCTCGATCTGACGGCGGCCAGCTCCGACGTCAGCGGCAGCTACCTCCTCGTCGTGCGTGTAAGCGAAGCGGACGCCTGCTGGAACGGCGTCTTCGGCGTGCCCGCCGCGCCGTGCTCCGGCGCCGACGGGTCGATCGTGCCGGGCCTCTATCACATGTGCCTGCTCGATGTGCAGCAGACCGGCAAGAGCCTTGCCGCGCGCATCTACTGCTACATCGATTCGGCGTCCATCGCCGTCAACCCACAGGCGGCCGTTCCGGCCGGCGCGAAGACGTGTCCGCCCGCCGCCGCCGGCTTCTGCGGCGACGGCCTCGTCGGCGCCTCGCCGCCCGGGCGGAGCGCGAAACCGAGCGGCCCCAGCAACTTCGCTGACGTCGATGACCGGCACGCCGCGCTCAGCGGACAGCTCGACAATGCAAACGGGCGCCTCTTGCTCTCGGGCTGTATCGAAGACCGCGATGGCGCGGCGGCGCTCGGCAACGTCTACCTGACGCTCGATGTCGACGCCTACACGGGCCAGGGCGTGGCCTCCGTCTTTGCTGACGAGACGCTGCAAAACTGCGCCGCCGGCACACCGGCCGGCTCTCCTGCGCAGTCGCCTGCCTCGCTCGTGCGCCAGGCCCCGGCTGCCCAGCAGCGCGACACGGATGGCGACAGCTGTCCTGACCGGCGCGAGCTGGCGGACGTCCAGCAGCAGGGCGGCCTGCGCGACCCGTTCGATCACTACGACTATATGAATCCCACCGGCGACGGCCTGAACCGCGTCGATGACATCCTGGCGGTCGTCACGGAGTACTTTCAGGACGACCCGGCCGGCGCTCCGGACTACACCTCCACCACAGACCGGACGGGCATCACGGGCGCCAACGACTGGAACCTGGGCCCTCCCAACGGCCAGCAGCGCGTCGATGACATTCTCTTCCAGATCAAGCAGTACTTCCACGACTGTTAACATCCGGGCCACTGCTAGACATAACGGCCTTTAGGACGCTTGACAAGAGGTGTATAATGGGCCCGTTGGTGACAGGGTGCCCCGCAGGGTCGAAGGACCCTCCCGCACCAAACATCACGTGTCTGACTGCATTGAGCAGAGGGAGGCTCGGGGGGAGCCGGATTGGTGACGCGTGTCATCAGGGCGGGGCAAGTCTGCGGCAGTAGTGCCAAATCTCTCGCCCTTGACACGCCGGGTGGTTCGATTCGCGTATGTGGAGTCGCATGCTGTGCTGTGACCGCTCGGGCGCGACGCGTGAATTCGACGCAGCGCCGGGGCTTCGTACATCTAGCATTGGGTGAATCGCTGACGGAAAGGGGGTAGTGGGAGGCAAGTAGACAACTTTTTTCCCGCACAATCCAAAAAGCATCAGAGGAGGTAACGAATGCATCGACTACGGATGCGGCGAGTAGCAATCACCGCCGCCATCGCTGGTCTACTCGGGCTGGCGGCGATCCTATTTGGTGTGATCAACACCGGTAGCCACAGCGCCCAAGCGACCACGCCGGACGGCGCGTGGAAGCTGATCGGCCAGATCACCAACATCAAAAAGGGTCCTGGCTCGTGTGCGAACAAGACCTGTCATACCGTGATCAAGGCGACCATTGCCCCGAACGCCAAGACGGCTCTGCTCGTCAAGGACGCGCACATCATCATGGTGAGCAACCCGCCTGACGGGCTAAACGACCATCCGCACAGCTACAAGGTCCTCTCCTACAAGCCGGGGACCAGTAACCTCACCCTGGAGCGGATCGGGGACCTCGAGTGCACCAAACCGCCGGCACCCGGCGGTGCGCCGGCCCCAGGTACGGTCAACATCTATACGGGCCCGTGCGTGAAGCCGGTCGTCGGCACCGGCAACGCCGCCGATCTAAGCGGTATCTCGGACATCGTTGTCGATGGCGGGAACCCGGCAATCGATGCCTATCACTGCATCTCCCGCTCTGACATCGACAATGGCGGCGTGCTCAAGTCGTCGGCCGTGTGCTTCGATAACACGGGCGTACTGTCCGCCGCCGGCGCCGAGCCCATCAACAACCCGCCCGGCGAAGGCGCGGACGGCGTCACGGGCCTCGGCCCGCCGCCGCCACCGCCGTACGCCGTGACGCCTCCGGCCAAAGGCATCGGCACCTATAATGCCGGCACCGACACCCTGACCAACACGACTTGCTTCCCGGATGTTGGCAGCTCGGTCAACATCATTGCCGTGTTGACCATCGGCCCGGGAACCAATCCAGCCGATCCCACGTTGGGCGCACACGCGCAGCTCACGAAAAACGGTTTCACCAGGGGTCAGGTGGACATCTACGCGTCGGCGTTGGGCAGTTCGCCGCAGACCAATGCGGCCTGCAACGCGCTGATACCCGTACCGCCAGCTCCCGCGCCGACTCCGGGTAACATAGCCATCTACCCGGCCACCGACATTGCGGCGTGCGGCTCGGATCCCGGCGGCCAGCCCGCTGGTGACTGCGTGCAGTCGCCGTACCGCCTGAACGGCAACGTGCTGCACGGCTACCCGGACTGGGACCAGGACACCTGTCTAGACGCCGACGAGCTCTGGGAGCCGAAGCCGAACAACACCAGTAAGTGTGGTGACGACCCCTGGAACCCGCTCGACTACGTCGCTGGTGGGGACGTGAGTGGTACCTATGACATTACCGCCGTCGC
>JBIOYF010000054.1:0-4808 GCA_044870035.1 Dehalococcoidia bacterium | reverse complement strand
GAACTCCGGAGCCACAGACGCTCGGAACCGCCATCGTGCGCAGGTTTCGAGGTTCGCTTGGTTCTAGGTTCTGGGTTCTACTCCCCCGTCCAGCCTTTCGCGCGCTCGACGGCGCGCTGCCAGCCGGTGTAGCGCTCGTCGCGCTCTTCGCGCGAGAGCTGCGGCTCGAACGTCTTACCGGCCCGCCAGCGCCCCGCGATGTCATCGAGGCTCTTCCAGAGCCCGACGCCCAGCCCGGCCAGGTACGCCGCGCCGAGCGCCGTCGTCTCGGGAATGGCCGATCGCAGGACCGGCCGGCCGATGATGTCCGCCTGGAGCTGCATCAGCAGATCGTTGCGCGAGGCGCCGCCGTCGGCGCGGAGCGACTCGAGGCGGATGCCGGTCTCGCGCTCCATCTCATCCAGCACGTCGCGCGTCTGGAACGCGATCGCCTCCAGCGTCGCCCGCGCGATGTGCGCGCGCGTGCTGCCGCGCGTCAGGCCGAAGATGGCCCCGCGCGCGTACGGGTCCCAGTGCGGCGCGCCCAGCCCCACGAACGCCGGGACGAGATACACGCCGTCGCTGCTCTCGACCGACGCCGCGAGCGCCTCGACGTCCGACGCGTCGTCGAAGAAGCGCAGGCCGTCGCGCAGCCACTGGACAGCGGCGCCGGTGACGAAGATGCTCCCCTCAAGCGCATACTGCAGTTTGCCGCCGATGCGCGACGCGACGGTCGCGAGGAGCTTCTCGGACGCGGGCGGCGCGTCGCCCGTGTGCATGAGCAGGAACGAGCCCGTGCCATAGGTGTTCTTCGCCTCGCCGGGGCGGAAGCAGGCCTGGCCGAAGAGCGCCGCCTGCTGGTCGCCCGCAACCCCCGCGATCGGCAGCGCCGATCCGAGAAGCGACGCATCGCACTCCGCGATGACGCCGCTGGAGTCGACAACGTTCGGCAGCAGCGAGGCCGGGATATCGAAGCGCCGCAGCAGATCACCGTCCCAGCGGCCGTCGTGCAGGTTGAAGAGCATCGTACGGGAGGCGTTCGTCGCGTCGGTGGCGTGGACGCGGCCGCCGGTCAGGCGATAGATCAGCCAGCTATCGACCGTGCCGAAGGCCAGCTCGCCGGCCTCGGCGCGCCGCTGCGCGCCCGGCACGTTGTCGAGCAGCCAGCGGATCTTGGTGGCGGAGAAGTAGGCGTCGATAACAAGTCCGGTGCGCTCGCGCACGAGCGGCTCCAGCCCCTGGCGACGCAGCTCGTCGCACATCGCCGCGGTGCGGCGGCACTGCCAGACGATCGCGTTCGCGATCGGCTTGCCGCTCGCGCGCTCCCAGACGACCGTCGTCTCGCGCTGGTTCGTGATGCCGATCGCCGCGATCTGATCGAGCGGGACGCCGGCGCTGCGGACGAGCGCCCGGGCCGACTCGAGCTGCGACGACCAGATCGCTTCGGGGTCGTGCTCCACCCAGCCGGGCTGCGGGTAGATCTGCGGGAACTCGCGCTGCTCCGAGGCGACGGGCGCACCTGCCTCATCGAACAGCACCGCGCGCGAGCTAGACGTCCCCTGGTCGAGCGCGAGGACATAGCGGGGCATGACGGGGCGAGTGTAACAGCGGAGCGCCAGCGGTCAAGGGTCACCTCTCAGGGCCACCGTTCGTATTCCTCTCGCGTCGACATCCGATCGACCCCTCTCCCTGTGGGAGAGGGGTGTCCGCCTCAGGCGGACGGGGAGAGAGCTCGCTTGAACGTTATTCGAAGCGCGAGTAGCATAGCTTGCAGTATGTCGTTCGGAACGCATCTCGCGGTGCTTGGGCTGCTGATCATCGATCTGGCGCTGGGCGCGCCGCTGGCCGGGCACTTCGCCGGCGGCTGGGCGATCGCCGCGTCCGAGTTCGCGCTCATCCTGGGCTACGTGCTTCTCGTCCTGCAGTGGCTGCCCTGGCGCCGGCCCGGCTCCGATCGCGACACGCCGCCGTAGCTCGCGGCCTCTCCTTCTGTCAACTAAGTTGACATCTCGGAAGCCGCCTGATACGCTCGATACCTAGCGAATAGATACGAACAGCTTCGGTTCGCCGCGCGCTTCCTGGGGCGTGGCACGAGCTGAAGGACGGGGCCCGGCGGGAGCCAGCGAGCTGGGCGGGCGCTGGCAGGGAAGCCCTCAGACGAACCGTTAGGACGGACCGATGCGCCCGAACGCCCGCTCGCGCGACAACACTCCCTTTATGCCCAATCGATCCTGGGTCCTCCGGACGGTAGGTGTCGCGCTGCTGGCGTGCGCCTTGGCAGGCGCCGGCTTCGCGATCGGCCTGCGCGCCGGCTCGGGGCAGCAGCCCGATGCGGCTGGCGCGCTGCAAGCGCTGCTCCAGCGGAGCGGCAGCGCCGTCGTCTATAGCGAGTTCGGCGACGGCGCCGATACGGTCTGGGCAGCGAACCCTAGCGATCCGAACGATCGCATCGCCATCGGCCAGGCGCCCCACGCGACAGGCTACGGCGTCTTCCCCAGCCTCTCGCCGGACGGCAAGTACGTCGCTTACACCGCGCAGGCCGGCGCGCAGGCCGATCTGTGGCTGCTCGACGTGTCGAGCGGCAAGGCGCTCCGCCTCACCGGCGGTGTCGATCTGCAGAGCGCGCCGGTCTGGTCGAACGGCAGCGACGCCGTCGTCGTGCGGCGGAGCAGCGGCGGCGAGAACGCGCCGGTAAGCTCGGAGCTCCTGCGCGTCGACCTGGCAGGCGGCGTCACGACGCTCGCGAGCGCGGCTGCTGGGCTCTACCCGATCGACTTCTCGCCGGACGGTGCGCTGTACTACGCAAGCCTTGCTGCCGGCGGCACGGATCTCAACGTGACGAGCGCTGGTGGCGTCGAGAAGGTCGCGCACCTCTCGGACGGCATCGCGCGCGACTGGGCCCTCTCGCCCGACGGCAAGCGTCTCGCGTATATCGCGAAGGGCGGCGCGGCCGGCTTCGCGGCGAACGTGATCGACGTGGGCGCTGGCGCGGCCGGCGCGGCGGTGACATCATCGCGCGGGCCGGAGTTCCATCCGGTCTGGGCGCCGGACGGCACGCTGACCGTCGGACGGCTGGGCGAACTCCTCGACGGCGGGGGCGCGACTGCAGGAAGCGCCGGCTCCGGCTTCGATGTGCCGTTGTCGTGGTCGCCCGACGGTGCCTACTTGATCGTGCGCCACTTCGAGGGCGCATCGACGGCGGATCCCGGCCCGAGCTGGCTCTGGGCGATCGACGCGAACGGCCAGCGACGCCAGCTTTCAGACACCAGCGACATCAGCATCGCGGGCTGGCTCGAGGCGCCGCCGTGATCCGCGCCCTGCTCATCCTGCTCTTTCTCACCGGCCTAGCGGCCGGTTTTGCCGTGTCGGGCGGCCGCCACGCCCACGGCTGCGCGTTTCCCAGCGCGCCGACGACCTACGAGGCGGCGCAGGACCGGCTGCCCTACCTGCTGGGCGAAGAGCTGGCCGGCTACAACCAGCTCTTCCCAACCGACACCTTCTTCGGCACGCCCCGCATCGAGACCGGCGCGCGCGACAACCGCCGGATGGCGGACCAGCCGTACATCCCCCCGACGGTCCTCAAGGCGAACGGCTGGATCGAAAGCGCGCTGGCGCAGGCCGCGTCGTCCGTGCCCTGGAACGCCACCGGCCCCGCGCTCGTCTCGTTCGACTGCGGCTACGGCATCATGCAGATCACCAGCGGCATGACGCAGCCTGAGGACGCCGGCCGCCCCTCGCAGCGCCAGTCGCTCGTCGCGACGCACTACCTCTACGACATCGGGCGCGGCGCGGCGATCCTGGCCGACAAGTGGAACGCCGCACCGGAGTACCGGCCCATCGCCGGCACGGACACGGACGGCGACCCGAAGATCCCGGAGAACTGGTACTTCGCCGTGTGGAGCTACAACGGCTTCACCGGCCCCGGCGCCAACCGCAGCAACCACCCACTCTCGCCCGGCTACGATACGCTCCGCAGCGGCTTTAGCTGCGGCCCGCGCGACGACGGCTACGGACACAGCTACGGCGACTTCCCCTACCAGGAGATCATCTTCGGCTGCACGGCGCGGCCGCCTTCCGTCAACGGGACGCAGCTCTGGTCGCCGTTTCCGGTCTCGCTCCCCGATCTGGGCGACGAGCGCTGGAGCGGCCCGCTCGATCTCGCCAACTTCACCACGACCAACTGGTACGCGAGCATGGACATGCCCTCGCCCCAGCCGACGCACCTCGACGACACCCCGGCGCCGCCCGCCGGCACGGCGGCCTACCTGCTCGGCCTGCCCGAGCTGCGCGTCAGCCGCACCAGCGTACCCGAAGGCTCGACGCAAGTGACGATCTCGAACATCGGCACCGGCATCATGTCGTGGCGCACGAAGCCCGCCAAGGCCTGGGTCCACGTCGACAAGATCGCCGGCGTCGCGCTCGGCGCGGCGGTGCCCTGCGCCCCGAGCGCTCCCTGCGATCGCAGCGCGACGATCACGATCACCACCGGCGAAAAGCAGGGCGCGGGCTGGGTCGACGTCGAGTCGCTGACGACGGGCGAGACGGTGCGCATCTACGTCGTCACCGTGCGCTTCGACGTCAACTGCGACGGCAGCTCGACGACGGTCGACGCGCTGCTCGTGCTGCAGCTGATCGCGGGTCTGGTGCCGTCGCTGCAATGTCAGGAGGCAGGCGACGCGAACGGCGACGGCTCGGTGAGCGCGCTCGACGCGGCGATCATCCTCCAGTTCGACGCCGGCCTGATCCCGCTCCCCCCAACGCCCACGCCAAGCCCCCCTCCGACCCCGTGACAAGTAGGCATGCGTCTCGACATGCCAACCATGTAGGGG
>JBIOYF010000053.1:0-8281 GCA_044870035.1 Dehalococcoidia bacterium | reverse complement strand
ACGATGCCGTCGGCCGACGGCATGGGAAGACGTTCGATGGCACCACCACCGCCACGCTCCATGACGGACTGAACCCGATCCAAGAGACGACGGGCACGACGATCCGTAACATCCTGACGGGTCTCAGCGTGGATGAGTTCCTCAGCTACGCGAGCAGCACCGGCGAGAGTCGCGCACTCCTGGCCGATGCACTGGGATCAACGGTTGCGCTCTTGGATGCCAGCGGCGCGGTCTCGACCGAGTACGTCTACGAGCCGTTCGGGACTACCGCGTCAACCGGCGCGGCAGCGGAGAATCGGTTCCAGTTCACCGGACGAGAGGGCGATGACACGGGCCTGTACTACTACCGGGCGCGCTACTACCACCCGCAGCTCCAGCGGTTCATCTCCGAGGACCCGCTCCTGGTTCCGTACGCTGTGTCGCGCTCCCTCGTAGCTCCGTGTGGCATGGGTGTCGACGGTGTGTGGCTGCTTCCAATGCTCGTCGGCAGGACCCCCACGGGGCTCGCGCAATTGCTGAATGCGTATGTCTACGCCGTCAACGATCCGACGAACAGGCGTGATCCGACAGGCCTCAAGCCGGATGACGCGTGCCTCGGCAGGTGTCGGCTCGGGTACGCTATACTTTGCACGCTCGCGTGTGACGTTTTCATAGAATTGCCTCCAGTCTGGGTCGCGTGCAATGCAGCATGCTTCGCGGCGAGCGAACTTTATTGCGAGCGAGCCTGCGAAAAGAAATAGTCGTTGTGATGAGCAATAGGTTCCGTTGGCCCTTCAGGTTCTTAGGCCGTCGCTGGTCCTTGACGTTCTTCCTGACGTTCCTTGGAACGATTGTCCTGATGTCGCTCGTCGACTGGCTATTGCAAGACTTTCCTTACGTTCGATGGGTGGACAAGCTGATGGTCGGTGGATTCGGCGTTGTTTGGCTCCTGCTTTACTGGTGGCGCCGTGATTTCTTTAAGAGGTGAGGTTCGGATCCGATTCTCGCGTCCCATTGCACGCGTCAAGTCTTGGCCTTCCGACACCGACGGCTGGCCACCGGCGGTACCCTACCGATTCTCCTCTCTGAGGCCACCTTCGCAGGTCGTCGGGTCCAGGTGCGCCGGCCGCGGGTGCGACGCCGGCCCGGAAGCGCCCTGCCCTCGCTCGCGGCGTTTCGTGAGCGTGCTGTGCACGCTAGCCGATGAGAGAACTGTTGGATCATCGGCAGACCGCTGACCCCGATCCCGGGCTCAGATCAGATCCGACACGATGGGTGGAAGAAACGTGCTCATTGCCTTTGACGGGTGGACGATTCGATGGCCGAGGGTAGTCATCTCCTCCGAGAGCTGACTCACGAGTCCTGACGTCGCGGCGCGGCCCCGCACCGCGGGTGAAGTGACTGTTTATCTTGCCCTCATGTTTTTGTAGCTGTCCGCCTGTTGAGTCCCGCGCTCCTGACCCGCTCCGAGCATCCGTCACTCTGTCGAGCTTGGTGACCCGCACGTCGCCCACCGCGTAGCACGCGCCATGCCGCTCGGGATCCGGGCCGACCGCCGGAGGGAGGCTCTTTCTTAGCCGCCGTCGGAGCGCTCAGGCGAGGGCGCGGCGGCGCCCGCCATTGCGGCCGGCGCGCCCGCGGCCGGTGACCAGGGCGTCGACGAACTTGAGCACGGCCTGCTGATCGGTGCGGGGCAGCGTTTCCACCTGCTGCAGCCGCTTGAGCAGGCGGACCGTCTTGGGGCTGGGCGGGGGCGTCTTCAGGGGGCGCCGGCCGAGGAGCTCGTCGGTGGACACCTGCAGGGCCTGGGCGAGGTCGAGGAGGAGGGGGCCGGGGGGCTGGGCGTCGGCCTGCTCGTAGTAGGCAACGACGCGCTGGGAGACGCCGAGCTTCTGGCCGAGCTCGGTCTGGGTGAGCCCGCGGGCCTTGCGGATCTGGGCCAGCTGGGGGCCGAAGCCGGCGAGCGTGCGCGCCTTCATGCCGTCCGGGAGCGCGAGGAGCACGGGGTGATCACGCCTCCAGTGTAAGGGCCGTTTGCGAAGACGGTGGATTGGGCTTGACCGAGAATATACCAACATCGTATGTTTCCGGCCATCGATCATCTCCGGCCCTCGACGAGTGGGAATGCCGCTTGACAGGGGGGGCGACGAGGAGGCCGATGGCGCGCATTCCCGAGGACGAGCTGGAGCGAGTGAAGCGCGAGGTCTCGCTGGCCGCGCTGGCCGACGCCCGGGGCGTCGTGCTGACGCCGCACGGGGCGGATCTGATCGGGCGCTGTCCCTTCCACGACGACCACGAGCCGAGCCTGGTGATCACGCCGGCGAAGAACCTGTGGCACTGCCTGGGCGCCTGTCAGCGCGGGGGCTCGGTGATCGACTGGGTGATGCAGGCCGAGGGGCTGAGCTTCCGGCACGCCGTCGAGGTGCTGCGCACCGATGCCGTCGCGGTCGCGGCCGCCTCCCCGCCGACCCGCGCAAAGCGGTCGACGGTGACGCGGCTGCCGGCGCCGATCGCGCGCGACGCGGCCGACCACGAGGTGCTCCAGCAGGTGGTGGCCTACTACCACGCGACGCTGACGGCGAGCCCCGAGGCGCTCGGCTATCTCGAGCGCCGCGGGCTGCGCTCGGCCGAGCTGATCGAGCACTTTCAGCTGGGCTTCGCCAACCGCACGCTCGGCTACCGCCTGCCCGCACGCAATCGCCAGACCGGCGCGGCGCTGCGGGGCCGGCTCGAACAGCTCGGCCTCTTACGCGCGAGCGGGCACGAGCACTTCAACGGGGCGCTGGTGGTCCCGATCACGGACGAGGCGGGCCAGGTCGTGGAGCTCTACGGGCGCCGGCTCACGGACCATGCGCGGCCCGGCGTGCCGCGGCATCTCTACCTGCCCGGCCCGCTGCGTGGCGTCTTCAACGTCCAGGCGCTCGCCGGCGCGTCGGAGATCATCCTCTGCGAGGCGCTGCTGGACGCGCTGACGTTTTGGGCCGCGGGCTATCGACACGTGACGGCGAGCTACGGCATCGAGGGCTTCACCGCCGAGCATCTCGCCACGGTGCAGCGCCTCGGGATCGAACGGGTGGTGATCGCCTACGACGCCGACGAGGCCGGCGATCGCGCCGCCGAGGCGCTGGCGCACGAGCTGGCGCCGCACGGGATCGCGTGTACGCGGCTCGTCTTCCCCCGCGGCCTCGATGCCAACGCCTACGCGCTCACGGTAGCCTCGCCCACCGAGGCCTTCGGGACGCTGCTCGAGGCCGCGCTGCCGATCGGGCCGAGCCCCGCGCCGCACCGCCCGCGGTCGATTGCGCTACCATCATCGAGCGACGCCGAAGCAACGCCGGCGTCCTCTCTGCCGCCGCCACCGCGCGAGAACGCCACCGGCATGGAGCCCACTCTTTCTTTAGCCGCTGATCCCGCGAGCGTCGCTGACGCCGGCGACGTCGCACCGCTGCCCGAGGCCCCATCGCCCACGGCGCCGCCAGGCCCGAACGCCGACGATCTGGGCGTCACGCTCGGCGATCGCGAATACCGCGTGCGCGGGCTGGGGCGCAATCTCAGCTACGACAGCCTCAAGGTCACGCTGCGCGGCGCGCGGGGCGCGCGCCTGTACCTCGACACGCTCGACCTCTACGCCGCCCGCCAGCGCGCCGCCTTCGTGCGACAGGCCGCCGAGGAGCTGGAACTGGCGCCCGAGGTCCTCAAGGGCGATCTCGCCACGCTGCTGCTGACCTGCGAGCAGCGCCAGGACCAGCTGATCCGGGCGGCGCTCACGCCCAAGCCCACCACCGTCGAGCTGAACGACGCGGAGCGCACGGCGGCGCTGGAGCTGCTCACCGATCCGCACCTGCTGGACCGCATCGTCGCCGACGTCGCGCGGTGCGGCCTGGTGGGCGAGACGACCAACACGCTGGTCGGCTATCTCGCCGCCGTCTCCCGCAAGCTGGACGAGCCGCTGGCGGTGCTGATCCAGAGCGCCTCGGCGGCGGGCAAGACCGCGCTGATGGACGCCCTGCTGGCGATGGTCCCGGCCGACGAGCAAATCCTGTACTCGGCGGTGACCGGCCAGGCGCTCTTCTACCTCGGGGAGACGGATCTCGCCCACAAGCTGCTGGCGATCGCCGAGGACGAGGGGGTGAGCCGGGCCGGCTACGCGCTCAAGCTGCTGCAGAGCGAGGGCGTGCTGACGATCGCCTCGACCGGCAAGGATCCGACGACCGGCCGCCTCACGACCCAGACGTATCGCGTGCAGGGCCCGGTGATGCTGCTGCTGACGACGACGGCGCCCGAGCTGGACGAGGAGCTGCGCAACCGCTGCCTGGTGCTGACCGTCGACGAGGACCGGGCGCAGACCCGGGCGATCCATCGCCAGCAGCGAGAACGGCAGACGCTGGCCGGCCTGCTGGCCGAGCGGGATCGGGCCCGGGTGCGCAAGCTCCACCAGGACGCGCAGCGGCTGCTCCGGCCGCTGCTGGTCGTGAACCCCTACGCCCGCGCGCTGACCTTTCGCGACGACCGCACGCGGACGCGCCGCGATCATCTGAAGTACCTCACCCTCATCCGCGCCCTGGCGCTGCTGCACCAGCACCAGCGCCCGCTCAAGCGCATCGTCCACCACGGCGAGCGGGTGGAGTACGTCGAGGTGACGTTCGAGGACATCGCGGTCGCCAACCGCCTGGCCCACGAGGTCCTGGGCCGCTCGCTCGACGAGCTGGCGCCGCAGACGCGCCGATTGCTCGGGCTGCTCGACGCCATGGTGCGCGAGGCCGGCAAGCGCCAGGCGGTCGCCCGGGGCACCTACCGCTTCACCCGGCGGGACGTCCGCCTCTTCACGGGATGGTCCGACTTCCAGGTCCGCACGCACCTCGATCGGCTGATCAGCCTGGAATACGTGCTCGTCCATCGAGGCAGTCGCGGCCAGGGCTTCGTCTACGAGCTGCTCTACGACGGTCAGGGGCAGGACGGCGAGCCCTTCGTCATGGGCCTGGTCGACGTCGAGGCCCTGCGGGCATCACTACGACACCGGTCCGGCGAGAACTTCGAGGGGGCAAACGGCGACTTCGAGCCTCCAAACAGCGAGTTCGAGGGGCGGCCGAGCCCCCATCGAGGGGCCAGTGAGCCCCGGGTGAGGGGTGGCGAAAATGCCGACGATCGTCGTCGCGACGGGGACTTGCCCGCGTCACAGCGTGAACCTCGTGAAAACGCACATCTGGACGAGCCCGAGAACGCGGAATCGTACGTACCTGCACGCCGTAGCTTCATCGAACCCTCTTCTCTTTCTTCTTTAGCCGCTGAAGCTGCCGAGGTCCGGCGATGAGCCGCTCGGCGGCGGCGCCCTCTGCTGCGTCGGCGGCGCCGGGCGCGTGGGCCGACGTCGTGGCGCGCTATCTCGAAGCGCTGCGCCTGACGCACTACGCGGCCGACACGGTGCATATCCGCGGGCTCTACCTGAAGTACTTCACCGCGTGGGCCACCGCCCGCGGCCTCACGATGCCAGCAGAGATCACGCCGGCCGCTCTGGAGCGCTATCAGCGGTGGCTGTATCACTACCGCAAGCGGACCGGCACGCCGCTGAGCGTATGGAGCCAGCACGGCCGGCTGGTCGCCGTCAAAGGCCTCTTCCGCTGGCTGACCAAGCAGCGCGTGCTCCCGGTGAACCCCGCGGCCGAGCTCGAGCTGCCGCGGGTGACCGCCCAGCGGCTGCCACAGCCGCTCACCGACGCCGAGATCATCGACGTGCTCGCCCGCGTCGAGCCCACGACGCCGATCGGGCTGCGCAACCGCGCGCTGCTGGAGACCGGCTACTCGACGGGGCTGCGGCGGATGGAGCTGATCCGGCTGCGGCTCTATGATCTCGACGTGGCCCGGGGCGTCGTGGTCGTCCGCGAGGGCAAGGGCCAGAAGGATCGCGTGGTCCCCATCGGCGAGCGGGCGATCGCCTGGCTGGAGAAGTATCTCGAAGACGCCCGGCCGGAGTTTGTCGTCGAGCCTGACGAGGGCACGGTGTTCCTCACGCGGCGGGGCCGGCCGTTTCATCCCAACAACCTCTCGCGCCTGACCCGCGACTACCTGGTCGCCGCGGGGATCGCCAAGCGCGGAGCCTGTCACCTGCTGCGCCACACGATGGCGACGGGGATGCTGGAGCACGGCGCCGACGTGCGGGTGATCCAGGAGATCCTGGGCCACGCGCGGCTGACGACCACGCAGCTCTACACGCGGGTGTCGATCCGGCTGCTCAAGGCCGTGCACACGGCGACGCATCCCGCGGCGACGCTGGCGCGCTCGCCGGCGGCCGTCGACGGTGTCCCCAGCCGCCAGCGCGAGGAGCCCGCTTCTTTCTTAGCCGCCAAAGCCGCTAAAGAGACAGCGCCCTCGCCGTATACTCACCGGCATGAGGATCGCGCCGAGTCCGGGACCTGATGCCGACGCTGCTGCGCGTCGAGGGCTTTCGGTTTTTCTTCTTCAGCCACGAAGGCCAGGAGCCGCCGCACGTGCACGTGAGCAAGGGCGACGGGATCGCGAAGCTGTGGCTGACGCCGCTGCAGCTGGCGTACGCGCGCGGGCTCACGCCGGCCGAGCTGCGGCGGGTGCGCGAGCTGACGCGGGATCACGTGTTCATCTTTCTGGAGCGGTGGCATGAAGTCCATGATCGTTAGAGCCCCGGACGCGCGGGCGCGCACGATCGAATTCATCCCGGATGCCCTCGTGGTGCACCTCGAAGACGGGCGTTCGCTGACGGTCCCGCTCGAGTGGTTTCCGCGGCTGCGGGACGCGACGGCCGAGGCCCGGGGGCGCTGGGAGCTGATCGGTCGCGGGCTCGGCATCCACTGGCCGGATCTCGACGAGGATCTCTCCGTCGCGGGCCTCCTCGGCTTCCCGGATTGAACCCGGGCGGCCCGCCGCGCGGCGTGCGAAGACCCTGACCCCGCCCCCGATGGCCTGAGCCGCGGCGCTCGCCGCGAGCTTGGAACAGCCGGCCGCTCGTCGCTACTATCGTGGCCATGGTCGCGACGGCCCCGCCCGCGCCGTCCCCGTTCGCTGGCCCGGCAGCGCAGGCCGTAGCGCCTCCAGGATCGCATCTGATGACCGAGGGGCTACTGAGGTAGCCCCCGAAAACACGGTTTTCCGTCGTCTCGAGCACCGCCACCCCGATCGCCGTGGCGTCGCACCCTGCGTCGGCTGCCATCGTCCTCATCGCCGAGACGTGCATCGGGGGCGGCGTCGATTTTCCGGCCAAACTCGCGACGGGCGGTACTCTTGGGCGCGCTACTATCAGCCGAGGCTGCAACGCTTTATTAGCGAGGATCCTCTTCTCGCACCAAGGACCGTCCTGTCAGATTGCAGCGGCCCGCGCACGATGTGGTCGCTTCCGGCAATGGTAAATGGCCACGTTCCGCTCCTTGACCCCACCCAAGTCACGGGCGCCTACCTCTACGGCGGCAACAATCCCGGCACATTCAAAGACCCGTTCGGGTTGGCGACATGCACCGACTGGGCGGGATTCGCTGCTTGCCTTGCGCGTCTGAGTCCGCCTCTCGCGGGCGCGGCAGCCGGCTGCTATGCCGCGCTGAAGCTCATTTCCGCTGGCGTCCACCATCCCGCCGTCCTGGCGGGCGCCATCGGCGCCTGCGGACTCGTGGCTGCAATGACTGGGATTTGCTACGGTGCATATCAAGTGCCTTGTTCAGACCCTCCCGACCCTCCGAGTCCTGATAATCCCGGAGATCCAACTCCGCCCCCGGGTACGGGGGATCCTAGCTCGCCACCGTCCCCCCCTGGAAAGAGCGGTTGATAGGCTTGCTAGATTATCGAAGATATCTGCTCGTACTCGTCGGACAGGCGCGGGATCAGTAATGGTGTCGAGCGAAGACGCGCGGCGCATCGCGCTAGCAATAACAGCCGCGGTGATAGTAGCGCTTGCGGGCCAGATACTTTGGCGCGTTCAGGGGTCATTGCCTAATGATGTTCTTTCCCGCCCTTCTCTACTTCGACCTGTCGGTGCTGCTGTCCTGATCGTAGGCGTTCTTCTGGTCATCGCAGCTACTCGGTGCCGAACCCGGCTCCTAGACGCAACTACGGCCGCAATTTATCGCTGCCTTGGATATCTCGGCATTGATCTATCACTCATATCCCTATCCATTCTCACAATGGATCTTGGCGTTGGTTTCCCCGTTTACGTTGCTTCTGTTTTCGGCGGCGCTATTCTCGCAATCTTGTCGGCGGTCACATACCTGCGACTGAGGCGCCCAACGACAGGGTAACTGTACCGCCCGCGATTTCGTAGACACCGTGTTGATGGTAACCGCGT
>JBIOYF010000052.1:0-5389 GCA_044870035.1 Dehalococcoidia bacterium | reverse complement strand
CGCCGGGCCCGGCACGGTGACCGTAGTCTGGGGAATCGTGACTTGCATGATCGCCTCCTTCTGGGGAGGCACGAGACACAGCGAGACCGTCCCGCCGGACAGGCTTCTCTTACGAAGTCTTACGATCGGCTCCGGATCGAGACGCGCCGCACCTCCCCGCTTGTGCGGCCAATGATGGGCCGGCTACAGCATCCCATCAACCACCAGGCCCGCCATTGCCACCAATTTTGAGAATGCGCCAGTCTAACGCCGGACCCGCAGCCTGTCAACGGAGGCCGGCGCGGGCGCCGGCCGAGCAGATCGCGGCATGCCCCGGCCTTCAGGCTGGGGCTCTGTCCACCGTAGCCATCGCCCGGGCGCGGCGGCAGCGTGGTGGGCACACCGTAGGGGCGAGCGGCGCTCGCCCTGATCCCCCGGGGCTGATGGCTGTCCGCTGATAGCTGACTGCCATCAGGTGACATCAGCCCCGGAGCATGTCCTTAAGCGAAGCGAAGGACGCTCTGGTCGCACGCGCGTACCATGGCGCCGTGGGGCGCACCGTAGGGGCGAGCGGCGCTCGCCCTGAACCCTCGGGGCTGATGGCTGTCCGCCAATAGCTGACTGCCATCAGGTGACATCAGCCCCTTTGCGCACTCGCCGCGCCGGCGTACGATGGCGACGCTATGTTTGCCCTGAGGGTAGGGTCAGCGAACGGCTGTGAGCCGCTGGTCGCCTGCAACGGAGCGAAGGGCCCTAGAATCAATCCCGAAAAAAGCGCGGGACCAGATTCAGAATCCGCGATTTATTTCTCTTTTTCGAGAAAACAATCTAATACAGCCCCGCGCCGCGTGCCCTCCCATTCGCGCCCTCCGCGGGCTTGCGCCGGACGGTCAGTGCGCGCTGGAGGGGACGCCGGCCAGCTCCGGGCGGCCCGACCAGTTCCAGGCCAGGTTCGTCCGGCTGACGCCCATAAGCACGCCGTGCAGGGCCGTCGGGTGGATGAAGAGGCCCTCCGGGTTGTGGACGTCCTTGCGGCGCGCGTGCTTCGCGCCGCGCTTCTCCAGCCGCTCGATGACGTCCGGCACGCGGTCGGTCTCGACGTAGCACATGTAGATCGATTGGCCCCGCTTCTGGGCGAAGCGGCCCATAGGACGCTCGGGGTCGGTGATCTGCGACAGCTCGATGCGGTCGAGGCGGTCCGGCGGGTCGAAGAGCGTAAGCTGGCCCTTGTAGCCGTAGTCCTTGCTCGCAATCGGCGAGAACCTGGTCGCATCGAGCCTGAAGGTGTCGGCGTAGAAGGCGGAGGCCGCCTTGTGGTCGTCGACGATGTTGGTGACTTCGTAGAGCCAGGTGAGCGGCCCGACGCGCTCGCGCTCGGCGTCCGGCGAGAGCACGATGCGCATGCCCGGCGTCTGGGACGGCTCGATGTAGACCTGCTCGCCTTCGTCGCGCCAGAGGATGTTGGTCGAAGACAGGCGGCGGCAGAGCGCCGAGAGATCGGCCGTGGAGAAGCCGGCGGTCAGGAGCCCCTCGCCCCAGCGCTCGAGGTGGTCCTGCACGACGCCCGCGCCGGTGGGCTGGAGCAGCTCGAACTGGCTGATGCCGGCCTGCATGACGGAGCGGGCGGCGCCCAGCAGCGCGCTGGCGTCCTCGCCGACCTTCTCCGCGTCGAACAGGGCGCGGAACGTCTCTTCGGCGGCGGCGCGGTCGCGCACGGCGAGCTGCATTCGGTCGACGCGGGTCAGCATAGGGGTGACTCCCTTCGGAACTTGAGTTAGGCGGGGATAGGGTAGTCGCGCAGGCGCGGGCGCGTCAAGCGAGAGTCGGTGTTAAGCTATCCGCGTGGGGAAGGGAAACGAGCCGCACGACGATCACGAGCCGCTCTTGAGCACGATCGAACGGGACATCGAGGCCGTCCAGGAGATCGTCGAGGAGCGGGTAGAGGAGGCCGCCGAATCGCTTCCGGTGGCGGCCGTGATCTACCAGTGGCTCGAGGAGCGCCTGCCGACAAGCCGCCGCGGGCGGATGATCCTGGCGATCGCGTTAGCCATCTTCGTCCTCGTCCCGTCGATCGGGCTGCTGGTCGTCACGCTGGTCGTGCCGGACCTGAGCGATCGACTGGAGGGCTTCGGCTACGCCGGCGTGTTCCTGGCGAACCTGGCGAGCACGGCGACGGTCTTCATCCCTGTGCCGGGCCTGACGGCCGCCGGCCAGGCGCTGATCATCACGCAGGCGAAACATCTCAACCCCATCGCCGTCGGGCTGCTGGGCGGCACAGGCATGGCGCTGGGCGAGGTGACGGCGTACGCCGCCGGGGCGGCGGGATCGGAGGCCGTCGAGAGCGGAACGCTGAAGCCGCCGGAGCGGTTCCGACCCGCGATCGAGAAGCTGGTCCACGGGGTCGACTGGCTGATGGACCGCTACGGCTTTGGAACGCTGCTGGTGCTGTCGGCGATCCCGAACCCGCTGTTCGAGGTGGCCGGGCTGACGGCGGGCGCTTCGCGGATGAACTTCTGGCGCTTCATGGTGGCGGTGCTGATCGGGAAGAACATCCGCGGGCTGCTGCTGGCGTTCGTGACCGTGCCGTGGCTGACGTAGGAGTGGTCTCAGCAGGTCAGCTTTCAGCTAGTCAGCCGGGCGGCTCGCGAGCCGCCCTTACAGTTCTAGGACACGGAAGTACATCGGTTCGGTGATACCGCGGAGCTTGCGGAAGGCGGCGAGGACGCGGCGGACGGCGCCGTCCGGGGCGGCGTCAATCTCGATGTAGTCCGGCATGGAGCGGTCCACACCGTAGACGAACTCGCGCACGTTGACGACCGACTGCACGCTGACTTTGTGCTGCGCCAGGATCTCCAGCTTCTTGGCGTAGATGCCCTTGACGTCGGGAGAGAAGGAGCGGATGTAGCCGCGCGTGCGCACGCTGTCGACGTTGCCGAGGGGCGCGCGGCGCGTCTGCGGGACGGGCGGGCCGCTGCCGCCCGACGCGATACTGCTCGCGATCTCCTGCACGTCGCTGACGATCGAGATCGTCGTCGGCTTAGGGCCGGCGCCGAGGCCCTTGATGAACTGCGTCCCGAGGCGCGCGCTGCGCACCATGAGGCCGTTGTAGGTCTCGGTGCAGGCGGCGAGATCGGCGAGCGGGCCGGTCGCATCGATGAGCGCCGGATGGACGCGCAGCGCGGGGCGGCCGTTGTGCAGCTCCGCGACGCCGGCGAGCTTGAGCGCGTAACGGCCGCCCAGGTACTTCGGGTGGTGGAGGAAGTACAGGTCGGACGGGACGATGCGCTGGTCCTCCTGCCAGATGCCCTCGCAGTAGATGCGGTCCGGGTCGCAGTACGTGGCGAAGGCGAGGTCCGCCAGGATCGCGACCTTGAACTTCGTATCGAAGCCGTTCAGATCGAACATTGGATCGGGCTCCGCGTAGCCGCGCTTCTGGGCGAGCGCGAGCGCCTGCTCGAGCGGCAGCGAACGCTTCTGGATGTGCGGGTCGTCCAAATGGCGCAGGATGTACTCGTTCATGCGGGTCAGGATGAAGTTGCAGGTACCGTTGAGGACGCCGGCGAACGCCTCGACCTCGTCGCGGGCGATGTGGCGCTGCATCGCGCGGACGACGGGCATGCCGCCGCCGACGGTCGCCTCGAAGCCGAGCGAGACGCCTCGCTTGCGGGCGGCCGCTGTGATCTCCGGCCAGTTGGCGGCGAGCGCGCTCTTGTTCGCCGTGACGACGTGCTTGCCGCGCTCGATCGCCTGGAGCATGTGCTCGCGGCCGCGCTGCGCGTCGCCGGTCAGCTCGATGACGATCTGCACGTTCGGGTCGGCGATGAGCGCATCGGCGCTGCGGGCGAGGAGGCGGCGGACGGCGGGGGGCGCGGCTGCGCCCGGCCGCCTGCGCGAGACGCTGACGATGCGCGCGCCGTCGCTGTGAGCGCGGAAGTAGGCGAAGACTTCGCGGCCGATGTTGCCGTAGCCGATCAGGCCGATGCCGATGGGGTTGGGCATTACAGCTCCGAGGCGTCCGGCTTCTCTAGCTCGAAGGCTTTGTGCAACGCGCGGACGGCGGCGTCGACGTCGGAGCGCTTGATGATGCAGGTGATGCGGATCTCGCCGGTCGAGATCATCTCGATGTTGACGCCGCCGTCGCTCAGGGTGCGGAACATGCGCGCGGCGTAGCCCGGCGCCGAGTGGATGCCGGTGCCGACGATGCTCACCTTGCCCAACGAATCGTCGGCGACGATCTCCCCCGCGCCGATCTCCTTCGCCAGCGCATCGACGACCTTCGACGCGTTCGGCAGGTCGTTTACGTGGACGGTGAACGTGAGGTCGGTGGTCTTTTCGACGCTGGCGTTTTGCACGATCGTGTCGACTGCGATGTGGCGGTCGGCGAGCGCCTCGAAGATGCGCGCGGCGATGCCCGGCTTGTCGGGGACGCGGCGGACGGTGACCTTCGCGACGTCCAGGTCGTGCGCGATGCCGCGCACTCGATTGCCTTGCTCCATATCGACGCCTCCGTGGATCAGCGTGCCTGGTTCGTCCTTGAAGCTGGATGCGACTACGATCGGGACGTTGTACACGGCGCCCAGCTCGACGGCGCGCGGGTTCATCACGCGCGCGCCGAGCGACGCGAACTCGAGCATCTCCTCGTAGCTGATGTCGCGCAGCTTGCGCGCCGCCGGCTCGACGCGCGGGTCCGCGCTGTAGACGCCGTCGACGTCGGTATAGATCTCGCAACGCTCCGCTTCGAGCGACGCGGCAAGCGCGACGGCGGTCAGGTCGGACGCGCCGCGGCCGAGCGTGGTGACCTCTTCCTCCTCGGTAATGCCCTGGAAGCCCGAGACGATGACGACACGGCCGCGTTCGAGCTCCTGTTGGATGCGCCCGTGCTCGACGGCGAGGATGCGCGCGCGCCCGTGCGTTTTGTCGGTGCGCAGGCCGGCCTGGGCGCCTGAGAGGCTGACGGCGTCGAGCCCGAGGTCGTGGAGCGCCATCGCGACGAGCGTCATCGAGACGGTCTCGCCGGTCGAGAGGAGGAGATCGAGCTCGCGCGCCTCGGGGTGGGCCGTGATCTCGCGGGCGAGCGAGATCAGCCGGTCGGTGCTGTCGCCCATGGCGGAGACGACGACGACGAGCTGGTCGCCGGCCTGGCAGCGCGCGGCGATACGCCGGGCGACGTTCTTCATGCGCTCGGCGTCAGCGACGGAGGTTCCGCCGTACTTCTGGACGACTACCGGCATCGATTGGCTCCTGAGCGTCAATCGTATCGCAGGCCAAGCCTAGAGCCTAATAGGGAGAACCCTGAGGGGCCGCTGCGTCACCGGCCGTCGCGATGGTAGGATGGTGGCGCTATGAAGCCGCGCATTCGACGAGGCGGTGCGCCTGCACGACGTGCGCTGGAGGGAAGACCTGTGACGGC
>JBIOYF010000051.1:0-3296 GCA_044870035.1 Dehalococcoidia bacterium | reverse complement strand
AGGCTCCGCCTGAGGCGGATACATTCCGCCTGTCCACAAACGAGATCAGAAGCGCCAGGCGTCCTGAAGGACGTTGCGCTTGATCCAGTCCCAGGGCTGCGCCTCCGCGTAGTGCAGGAGATACTCCTGGCCGAGCTTCGGCACGGTCACGAGCACGAGCAGCAGCCCGAGGCCGCCCGGAGTAAGCTCCCATGCTGGCGCGAAGCGTCGTAGCAGATAAACGAGGTAGAAGTTCTCGAAGACGTTGGGAAGGACGAGCAGGAGCGCGCGCTGCTGCGTCGCTTCGAACGCGACGAAGCCGGTCGCGCGGTAGGCGAACAAGCAGAGCGCAGTCCACTTCGCCAGCGGCTCCCAGCGTAGGGCGACAAAGGCCTCGAACGAGAGGTAGTACATGTCAAGGCCTTTGTCGAGCGCAGCGTAACCGGAGAAGCCGCCGAGGCCGACCAGCTCAATGAGCACGACATCGAGCGCGTCGATCAACATCGCCGCGATCCCGCCGCCGAGCGGCCAGCGGAAGATGCTGACCGGCACGATCAGGCGGAACGCGATGATGATCGCCTGGCCGGCGCTCACGCTACCGGCCGGCTTGGATCGGTGCTGCTCGCCGGAGGCAGCAACATGTTACGGCCGCCCAGCATCTGAAGCAGCAGCCCCGTCAGCGCGAGCAGCACGATGCCTACGCTGATCGAGCCGTAGGCGTTCGAGAGCACGGGGATATCGGCGGCGGCGTTCTCGACACCAACGATGAAGAGAGCGAGGCCGATCGACCCCAGCAGCGCCGATGCGAGCTGGCTGCTGCGGATGCGCCGGACGGGATCCGTCGAGCCAGCGCGTTCCAGCACGTGCAACAGGCGTTGCGCGGTCTCCTCCGTGACCTGACGGGATATCGCGGCGATCTGCTCCGGTGACGGCCTGTCGGGCATGGGCGAGCACCTCCTCGTTCTGCGGGCCAAGATCCGCGGCTAGCGGAAGCGCGGAAAGATCCTTCGGCCTCCACCCCGCTGCCGCCTTGCTCTTTCCCCACCCCGCTCGCCTCAGGATGACAATGTAGCGCAGGTCCCATGTTACAATCGCCGCTGGGAGGACAGCCCCCTTTGCCCATTCGCGTACTAAGCCCGCAGGAGGCCGCCCGCATCGCTGCGGGCGAGGTGATCGAGCGGCCGGCGTCCGTCGTCAAGGAGCTGATCGAGAACGCGCTGGACGGAGGCGCCCGTCAGATCACCGTCGAGACGCGCCAGGGCGGCATCAGCTTCCTGCGCATCACGGACGACGGCTGCGGCATCGAGCCCGACGAGCTGCGCATCGCGTTCGAGCGGCATGCGACGAGCAAGCTGAGCAGCGAAGACGAGCTGTGGCGCATCGGCACGCTGGGCTTCCGCGGCGAGGCGCTGCCCAGCATCGCGGCGGCCGCCGACGTCGAGCTGGCGTCCCGGCCGGCGGGCGCGCTTGTAGCGGGGCGCATCGTGCTGCGCGACGGCGCGATCGAGCGACAGGGGAGCGCGGGCGCGCCGCCGGGCACGACGGTCACGGTGCAGCATCTGTTTCGCCGGCAGCCCGCGCGGCTGAAGTTTCTGCGCTCGCCGGCCGCGGAGAGCACGCAGATCGCCGGTGTGGTGACGCACTACGCGCTCGCGTATCCCGAGGTGCGCTTCACGCTGCGCGCCGACGGACGCACCGTGCTGCAGACGAACGGCAACGGCGACGTGCGCGACGCGGCGGCCGCCGTCTACGGCCTCGACCTGGCCTGGGAGCTGCTGCCGATCGAAAGCGACGCGGACGACCGGATCGCCGTCGCCGGGCTGGCGGGCTCACCCGCGGTATCGCGCGCGAACCGGAACTACATCTCGCTCTTCGTCAACCGGCGCTGGATCCGCAACCGGTCGCTGACGTTCGCCGTCGTGGAAGCGTACCAGGGGATGCTGCCGCTCGGGCGCTTTCCCGTCGCGATCATAGACATCCGCGTGCCGGCGGAGACCGTCGACGTCAACGTCCACCCGACGAAAGCCGAGGTGCGCTTCCGCGACGAACGGGCGGTCTTCGCCGCGCTGCAGCGGGTCGTGCGGCGGACACTCGCGTCGCGAGGCGCCGTGCCGGAGTTCGAAGCCCGAAGCTCGATGTTCGAAGCACAACGGGACGCCATCCAACAAGAGACAACCGCCTGGCGACATCAGACCGCAGCGCCCATGGTCCCCCTCCCAATCGCACGCGCGGAAGCTCGAACGTCGAACTTCGAACCTCAAACTGCGTCCGAACAGCTACCTATGTCCGACAGCCTGCCGCTGCTGCGGCCCGTCGGTCAGCTTGGCAACACGTACGTGATCGCCGAGGGGCCCGACGGCATGTACCTGATCGACCAGCACGCGGCGCACGAGCGCGTGCTGTACGAGCGCTTCCTGGCGCAGGGGCGCGACGGCGCACTCGACGTGCAGCCGCTACTGCAGCCGCAGCCGCTGGAGCTGACGGCGCGGCAGCGCGCGCTGCTGGAAGGCTTCTCGGCGGAGCTGGAGTCGAGCGGGCTGTCCGTCGAGCCGTTCGGCGACGAGGCGTACCTGGTGCGCGCGGTGCCGCCCTCGCTCGCTGGCAGCGACGTGGTGCGCGCGATCGGCGAGCTGCTCGACCTGCTCGGCCGCGAGGACGGGCCGACGGACGAGCCGGCGCACCGCGTCGCTGCGTCGCTGGCGTGCCACGGGTCGGTGCGCGCCGGCCAGACGATGACCGACGACGAGCAGCGCGAGCTGCTGCGCCTGCTCGAAGGGGCAGAGCACCCACGCACGTGCCCGCACGGCCGCCCGACGATGATCCACCTCAGCTCGGACACGCTGGCGCGGCAGTTTAGACGGCGGTAGTCTTCGCGAAGGTGGTCCGGCTATCGGAGCGAAAGATCCTTCGCCCTCCACCCCACTGCCGCCCTTCTCTTTCCCCGCCCCGCTCGGCTCAGGATGACATTCAAACGCTGGCGCGGCAGTTCCGCAGGCGCTAAGCTCCCCTGGGCCCAGAGAGGACATCGCGATGGCCAGCCCTGAACTCGCAACGCTGCTCAACATCATGCGGCAGCGGCCCTCCGTCGAGGACGCGACGGTCGAAGAGCGGCGCGCCGGCTTCGACGAGCTGGGCGCCTGGATCCCCCTGCCCGATGACGTGCGTGCTGAAGCGCTCGAGGTTGCCGGAAGGCCGGCGGAGTGGGTCTCGATCGCCGACACCTCGCCGGCGACGACGCTGCTCTACCTGCACGGCGGCGGCTACGTGATCGGATCGCTCAACACGCATCGACGCCTGGCGGGCGACATCGCCCGCGC
>JBIOYF010000050.1:0-41779 GCA_044870035.1 Dehalococcoidia bacterium | reverse complement strand
TGAGAGTGTACGCCCCCGTCGTGTCGGTGGCCGGCGTGAGCGGGATCGGTCGCGTCATCGTATCGATGCGCGGGAAACAGCATTGCGCCGTGCTCCGAAGCGATCGTGAGCTGCGGCCGGCCAAGCGCCGGCAGCGTTCGCGTCAGCCAGGACCGAAGCTGCCGAGCGTAGCCGCTCGCGCGTAGTCGCACGACGAACAGCGCCAGACCCATCGCCACGATCAGCGCGCCCGAAGCGATGCCGAGCCAGGGGTAGAGGTTCTCCGGCACGATGTACTGCGACAAGTACAACGTGACGAACCCCAGCGCGTACACGCTCGATGTGTGGGTGGCGGTCACGGTGAGCGCCAGCAGCAGCGCGTGTCGCCAGGTCCCTCTGGAGCCAACGAGATACGCCGCAACGATGGTCTTACCGTGCCCGGGCGAGAGCGCGTGGAGCGCGCCGAAGCCGGCGGCGGCCAGCAGCGCGATGGCGATGATGCCCGCCGACAGCCGCTCCTTCGCGATCAGGTCTGCGAAGCGGGCAAGCGTTGAGTCGGGATTGCCGCGCACGGCGCGCGCGCCCTTGTCGCTGTTCGCCGTCGCCGCGACCTCGGGCGCCGCCGCGGCGATCGTGCCGGGAACAACGTTGTAAGACGCCGACGCGCTATCTACATCCAGCGGGCTGGAAAGGCTGTTCTGGGGGTAGGCGCGCAGCTCGTCGCTCACGTCCTGCGCAGGCGCGGTCGAGTTGGCGATGCGCACGCCGTCGAGACCGCGCACGACGACCTCGCGCCAGCCGATGCGATCGCTGTAGGTGTCGTCGTGGTACTCGATGGTGTGTGCGGCAGCACCGTCAGCCGGCGCGGAGAAGTCGACTTCGATCCGCTGCGTATCGAGGCCGCCCTGGCCTGGCGGGAACGACAGGTTACTATTGAGCGCCGTTAGGTGAACCGCGGCGCCGTCGAGCTGCAGGTCGAGGTCATTTCGCAGATCCTCGACCTTGTCCTTGAGGTACGCGCTCTTCTCGGTCTCGCTGAACGAGCCATCGCCGTCGCGGTCGATGGCGTCGCGCTCCTGGAAGGTGGGGATCTCCGCCATGTCCAGCACGTAATGGACGCGCAGCGCGTCCGGCCCGAGCTCGATGCGGCTGTAGTGGTTGATCGTGAAGTTGCCGAGCGGATGCGCGGCGGCCTTGGCCGGGCGCGCAACGAAGGGCACAATGGCCAGCGCTGCGAGGGCGAGCAGCACGGCGGGCCAGAAGCGCCTTGAACACAAACGTTTGATCATCCTATTGCTCCGCCTCGACGTTTCGTTCGCCGTCGAGCTGAGCAAGGACCTGGCGTGCCTCCTGCTCTAGAAGGACGGAGAAATGTGGATTGAGATCGAGCGCGCTCGCCAGGTAGTCCCGTGCCTGCGACTGTGCGCCCGTCGCGTGCGCGATGAGGCCGGCGTGGAAGAACAGGCGAGCATCGCGCGTGCCGCGCGCCAGCGCCTGCGCCATCAGCGGCGCCGCTTCCCCGGCGCGGCCGTCGCGGTAGAGCGCCCAGGCGAGCGTGTCGTAACCGTAGACGTCTTTGCGCTTCTGGAGCTCGGCCATGGCCAGCTCCACAGCCGTCGATGTCTTGATCAAATGGTCGGCGTAGAAGAGCGCCAGTTCACGGTTGTAGACCGTACGGTTGATCTGGGCGAGCTTGCCGATGAACTCGACGGTAGCGTACTGCCGCTGCGCCGACTTGCCGTCGCCGGCGCGCGCATACGCATCGCCGAGCGCCGCGAGCACGACGGGCTGCGGGACGATCGCGACGGACTCCTGATAGTAGTCGATCGCCTGCTCGTAGTCGCCGCGGGCGGCGGCAACGTTGCCCAGCCCGGCGAGCGCGGGATAGTAGTCGGTGAAGCCGCTGAGGGCGGCCCGGTACCAGCGCCCGGCGTCATCGTAGCGGCCTGCGGTGAACGAGAGATTGCCGAGCTGCTGGCGGTAGAACGCCAATGTCTCAGCCGAGCGTGGCTTCGCGGAGGATGCCTCATCGGCCTGCTTCATCAGCTCGATGGCCCGGTCGAGGTTGCCGTCCAGTTCGTCAAGCTGCGATTGGCGGCTCAGCACCGAGGCGCCGTGTGCCACTTCGGAGAGCTTGGCGTAGGCGCCGCGCGCGTCTGCGTAGTTGCCGAGCGCGAAGTTCGCGTCGCCGATCGTCGCCAGTGCTTGCGTGGCGCCCGGGTCCGCCGCATACAGCTCGGTTGCAAGCGACAGCGCACCGGCGAAGTCGTGCGTTGCGAAGAGGACGCTGGCCAGGCCGGACTTCGCATCGGGATCGTCGGGTTGGATCTCAAGCGCCTTGCGTAGCGCGGTCTCGGCGCGAGTGTAAGCCGAGATATCGCCGGTCTCGCGCGCCTGACGCGTGTAGGCGCTACCGAGCCCCGCGTAGCTCACGAAATCGACCGGATCACGTTCGATCCGCGCTTGGTAGAACGCAATGAGTTGGTCCGTAAGCGCGTGCGGATCGCTCGGGATGACGGCAGACTGAGCAGCCATGCCGTCCGGACCGTTGCTGCGCAGCACGAACACACCAGCCACTACGGCGATCAGCGTCAGCGCGACGCCGAAGCCGATGAGTGCGGTCGAGGCTCTACGAATCATGCCCTGCGATCCTCTAGGCTAGAGGCGGTGCGCAGGATTCACCTGCGCACCGCCGTACGTTCCGTTATCGAGCTGTCCGGCGGAGGTAGACACCGCTGCCGAGCAGTGCCAGGCCTGCCAGACCGCCCCCGGCGAATAGCCACAGCAGCATGCTGCTGCCATCGCCGCCGGTTGGGCCACCGGTCCCCGTGTTCGGGGCGCCGGAGACGGTGGGCGACGTAACCGGTGCCGCCAGGTACGGGAACGTCGAGCCGAACGGCTTGTCGTTCGCGTTGATGGCGTCGGAGATACCGGCCGAGCCGCCGCGGTTGAGCACCACGCCCAACGCCGCGTCGATCACGTCGTCGGAGAGCTGGCGGCCGTTCGGGAAGGCCACCGGCTGCGAGAAGTCGATCGTGACAACGTCGGGGATGAGCGCCGTCGCTACCTGCGACGGCGTGAGGTCCCCGAGCGGACCGCCGTCCTGCGGCGTGCCGAACAGACCATCAATCGCCGTGCGCAACCCCTCGATCGTGGACTGAGCGGTCGGACGGAAGTTCGCCTCATCGTCCGCGGGCTTGCCGTGGTTGAAATCGTTCTTCATAGCCGAAGGAATCAGCGCGGTGTTGATCGCGGGGATCGCCATCCGGTCGACCTGAGAGCCGGCGCGCATGGTGGTCGCCCACGCCTTGATCGTGCCCGTGTTCGAGTTGGCCGCACCGGTCACTGCGGTGATGGGCAGCTCGATCACGATAGCCGAGATGTTGGTGCCCGCGAACATGTCGACGGGTGTCTCTCCAGCCGGGCGGAGACCGCTCACCGGAGCGACCGGATGGGCGACCAGGTTCTTGAAGCCCACGAGGTCGAAGAAGAACGGGTCGTCGCGCGGCCCGGCGAACACCTTGATGCCGTTGGCGTCCGTTATCTTCGCATCGGCAGAACCCGGAGCCGTCACCGGACCGGTGATCGGGTCGCCGAGGCCCTCTACCTTGAACGTGAGTGGATTGCCGGAGAACGTCACCTTCACCGTCGCGTCCGCCGCGAGGTCCGCATTAGTGTCGACGTTGATGTCGTACTCCACATCGGTCGCGAAGTTACGTAGCTCGGCGGGTGTCGTGAGGCCGTTGACATCGAGCGCGACGACAAGGTTGTCGTTGTTCGCCGGGCTCCGGAACGCGTACACGTCCGTGATGTCGGCGCCGGGATCGTTCTCCACCGAAGGAGAGTCGCGGTGATCCGCCGCGTACGTGGTCATGCCTACCGCAGCACCGATGACCACGGACGCTAGCCCAAAGACCAAGAGTAATCGCTTGAACATAGGTACCTCCTCTAGCTTGGCTCGATTCCCCACACGGCAGCGGGCCCTCACCTGCCGGTGCCGGGAAGTCATACAGCGGATTATTCGGGGCAGGCGTACCGGTGGATCACTCAAGGCGCCGCCGCAAGATCCCGCTGCGGCCTGAGCCTCCGGTGGTGCAGCGTCGCGCTTACGGATAGGAACTGTGCCGGAGCCGGCGTTTTTCGGCTCAGTTTCCTGGTTCTATCCCGAAGGGTATAATCCAGCCGATGCGTTCGGCCTGTTCGGGCGCTCATCGACGAAGATGCCTGACTCCCCGCCTGATCCGCCCCTTGCTCCCAGCCGAACTACTGGTGAAGACGATGCGCGCCTGCTGGAGCGGCTGCGCCGCAACGACCGCGAGGCGCTGTCGGCGCTCTACGACGCGTACGGCGGGATCGCCTTCGGGCTGGCGTATCGCGTTCTTGGCGAGGCCGGCGATGCGGAGGACATTGTGCAAGAGTCGTTCTTGAGCCTCTGGCGCCAGTCCGGCCGCCTCGATGCGAGGCGCGGCTCGGTACGTTCGCTGCTGCTGACGATCGTCCATCGCCGCTCGATCGACGTGCTGCGACGGCGCAGCGGCCGGAGCGAGCGCGCGCTGGACGAGGCGCAGCCGATCGCCTCGTCGGCCCCGGACCCGGTCGACTTCGCCTCGCAGGCCGAGGAGCGCGAACGCGTCCAGCGTGCGCTGAAGGAGCTGCCGCCTGACCAGCGCACGGCGATCGAGCTGACCTACTTCCGCGGCCTCACGATCGCCGAGATGGCGCAGGAGGAGCAAATCCCGCTGGGCACGGCGAAGAGCCGGCTGCGGCTGGCCCTGGAACGAATGCGAAGGACGCTGGCAACAGCATGAACTGCGAAGAGATCAGCGAGCTGCTCGCCGCGTACGCCATCGCCGCGTTGGATGACGGCTCGATGCGCGCTGTGCAGCGTCACATGGCCGGCTGCCGCAAGCACGACGTCGCGCTGGGCGAGCTGCAAGCCGTGGCCGAGCGGCTGCCGCTCGCCGTCGAGGAGCAGACGCCGCCGCCGGAGCTGCGGTCGCGGCTGCTCCGCGCCTTCGACCAGGAGGCGGCCGCGCAACGCCCAAGCGCTGTCGAACAAACAGCGCGCCCGTCGACGGGCATCGTGCCCTTCGTGCGACGTCCGGCGTTCGCCTGGCTCGCGGCGGCAGCGATGTTCGTTGCGCTCGTCGGGCTCGTGGCGTGGAACGTCGTGTTGCAGACGGGCGGCAGCAACGACGAAGGCTGGACAGTGAGCGCCAGGCTCAGCGGCGCGGGCGTGACCGGCCATTTCTGGTACCTCGATCGCCAGCAGCTCGCCGTCGTGAAGATGAATGAGATGCCGCCGCTGGAGAGCGGACGCGTCTACCAGGCCTGGGGCATCTACGACGGCAACGCGGTGAGCCTGGGGGTCCTGCCCGATGAACACACCGTCGCCATCAACGCGGACCTGGCCGGCGCCAGCACGTTCGCGATCACGGAAGAGCCGGCCGGCGGCAGCGACCAGCCCACGGGCGACCCGCTCGCGACGGCAAATCTGAAGTAACTACGTGGCGCGCGCCGCGCCTGCCTGCGCTTCCGAAAGCGGCGCTGCTGCGCGTTCCTCGTCTGGGACGTCCCGCTGCGGGAAGCGGTGGATGAAGAACGTCGAGGCGCAGGCGAGCGCGGCGATCACGAGCAGCACGATGAAGATCAGGTGGAAGAGCCAGATCTCGGGCGTGCCGCTGTCCCTGCTCAGCACCGCGCCGAGAATGCCCGCTCCGATAATGCTCCCCAGGTAGCGCATCATCGAGTTCGTGCCGCTCGCCGCGCCCGCGAACTGGCGTGGGGCCGACTCGATCGCCGCCGTGCTCGCCGGCCCGAACGACAGCCCCAGACCCAGGCCGAGCGTCGCGAGACATCCGCCCAGCATGACGTACGAGATGTCCTTGCTGATGCCGATGGCCAGCGCGAGCGTCGCCGCCAGCATGATGAACGCCCCTGTCTGCGCCGGCAGCCGGCGGCCGCGCGCATCGGAAACACGGCCGGCAACCGGGGCGAGCACGGCCGAGATGATCGAGAGCGTGCCAAGCATCGTGCCTACGGCGCGATGACTGCCGTTGAGAACCTCTTCGATAAAGAACGGCATCGTGAGCAGCGTGGTGTACATGACAAGGTTAGCGAAGAGCACATAGCTCGTCGCGGCCGCGAACGACCGTACGCGGAACAGCCGCCACTCCGCGACGGGCGACGGGCTGGTGCGCTGTCGCTGCAGGAAGACCACGGCGAGCACCACCAGGCCCGTCGTGCCGAGCGCCAGCGCGACAACGCTTACCCCGCCGTGCAGCGAGTTGAGGACAAACGTCAGCGCGACAAGCAGCGCGGCGAACGCCGCCGCGCCCGGCCAGTCCAGCTGCATACGTTGGATGAGCCGCGGCACTGGATACCGCAGCGCCGTGTGCGCCCCGAGCGCGAGCAGGACCAGCGGAATGTTGACGAGAAACAGCCAGCGCCACGAGCCGAGGCCGAGCATGCTTGCCCCGATCAGCGGACCGACCGCTGCCGCGGACGAAACGATCGACCCGGTAATGCCGGACGACGCACCTAATCGCTCGACGGGGACGGACTCCCGCAGCATCGCCATGGCGTTGGGCATCACCGCTGCGCCCACCAGCCCCTGGCCGGTGCGCAGCAGCACCAGCACCGGAAACGTCGGTGAGAAGGCCGCGGCCACTGAGAAGCCGAGGAACGCGACCAGGCCCACCTGGAACACGCGTGAGCGGCCGAGCTGATCGCCGAGCCGGCCGCCGAGCGGCTGCGCGACGGCCATCGCGATGAGATACGACGACACGAGCCAGCCGATGGCCACATGACTCACGTCGAAGTCGCGGCGCAGCTCGGGCAGCGCCACGGTGAGCATGGTGGAGTTAAGCGGGACGAGAATGCTCCCGAGCGAGACCGTCACCAGGAGCAGGCCGTAGCTGATCGAGCGCCGGCCGTCGCTAGCCGTCAGTCGCCTCCAGCTTGACCGTGCCGGCCGCGCCGTCGACCGTGATCGTCTGGCCGTCCTTCACGAGCGACGTGGCGACCTTGGTGCCGACGACGGCCGGGATCGCGTACTCGCGCGCGACGATCGCCGTGTGCGAAAGCACGCCGCCGTGATCGGTGACCACCGCCGACGCGATGGCGAAGAGCGGCGTCCAGGGCGGCATCGTCGCCGGACAGACGAGGATCTCGCCCTTCTGCAGCCGGTGGCTGTCCTGGAGCGAGAGAATCACGCGAGCCGTGCCGGTGACCGTTCCCGGAGAAGCGCCGTTGCCGTGGAAGACGCGCGGGTCGGCGCTCTCTTCGGGCAGGCCGCCGAAGAACTTCGTCATCATCGGGTTGTCCGGCAGCTCCGCGGGCGGCGGCGCGCCGACCGCCGGAGGCGGAGGCGAGGTGTAGTACTGGTCGCGCTCGCGACGGCGCCTGCCGGCGAGCTCGGTGAGATCGCCGTGGCCGTCGCGCAGCGCATCCTGCAGCTCGTCGTAGCGCAGGAAGAAGACGTCGGCCTCATCGGCCAGACGATTGGCTTCGACCAAGCGCCGCGCCGCCTCGAGCACGGGCACGCGCTGGACGCAGACGCCCACTTGGTCGATCCAAAAGTTGTGGTCCTCCTGGATCGGGAGGTACTGCTGCGCTCCGCCGAGCATCATGCGAAACAAATTGAGCTGCTCTTGCGCGCCGGAGAGCTTGTCGAACAAGAGCTTCTCGCGCGCCTGCCGCGCCGAGACGAGCGAGCGGTTCTCTTCTTCCGGATCGTAGTCGTCGCGGGCGGCGTACTCACGGATCAGCTTGTAGACCGTCGTCGGGTCTTCCTTCCACGTCGTCGCCGCGACGTCGAGCTCGTTGCCACGCCAGCCGTAATCACTCAGGAACTCTTCGACCGCACCGTGGAACGCCTTCGTCTCGCTGTCGGCGGCCAGCGCGGCGTGCGCCTGCTCCGGAGCGACTCGCTTGACGATGCGCATGACGGCAGGCCGTTTGCGCGCTTCCTTCGCGAGACGCCAGAGTCCGACCCCGACCTCATAGCTCTTATTCGGAAAGCCCTGTAGTAGCTGGAGGTGCTCGGCGGCCTTCGGTGCGCCGAAGAGGTTCGCGTAGGTCTCTTCGTACGCCATGACAGCGCCCATCACGGGGAACACGGCCAGGAAGTGCAGCTCGCCCTCCCGCTCGCGCTTCTCGACCAGCTTCTCGAGCAGCTGGGACAGGTCGCGGTTACCCAGCTTGCGGTAGTCGCCCTTAAGCGTATCGTCGTTGATCGAGCGCACTTCGGGCTCGTACTGCGTCTGCCAGCGGTCGAGCAGGCCGGGGACGTGCTCCATCATCTTCTGCTGCATCTGACCCATCCGCGCTTCGATCTGCGCCTGGTCGAGCGAATACGGGATCGTTGTCGTGTAGACGTAGCCGCGGATCGGCTTGAAGCGCATCTCGCTGAAGGGCATGCAGAGCAGCTGCGCGACGGTGTTCAGTCCGCGGCCGAACGCGGGCATGTCCATCGTCGCCGAGAGCTCGGAGATGCCGTTCGGCCAGTGCATCAGATCGGCGGTCCAGAAGTTCGCCGCCTCATCGGGCGAGTCCCAGTCGAACGTGAAGTCAGGCGGAACGGGCAGCGTGCTTGGAGCGGTCATGTGTCCTCCGAAGGGCCTGGGGTGACAAGACAGTCTAGGTACGGAGCAAGTCCGAGGGCAAGCGTTGCGAACGGCACGCGGCTCTAGTACGCTAGGCTCGCGTTCGAAGCCGGCAGGACAGCGTGGAAGGAGCGCCGTGCCGCACAAGTTTCGCTTCGGTATCCAGACGTCGCGCGCCGGCTCCGCCGATGAGTGGGCCGGCAAGGCGCGCAAGATCGAGGAGCTGGGCTTCTCTTCGCTCTTCATTCCCGACCACTTCGGCGACCAGTACGCTCCGCTGATCGCCCTCGCGGCGGCCGGCGCCGCGACGAACTCGCTGCGGCTGGGCACGCTCGTCCTCGACAACGACTTCCGCCATCCGCTCGTACTGGCGAAGGAATGGGCGACGCTGGACGTCCTTTCGAACGGGCGCGTCGAGGCGGGCATCGGCGCCGGCTGGATGACGACCGACTACGAGTTCTCCGGCCTGCGGTTCGACTCGCCGGGCGTCCGTATCGACAAGCTGAAGGAAACGCTCGCCATCCTCAAGGGACTCTGGGGCGACGACGCGTTCAGCTTCTCCGGTAAACACTACAACATCACGAACCACGAAGGCACACCGAAGCCGGTGCAGAAGCCGCATCCGCCGCTGCTCGTAGGCGGTGGTGGCAAGCACGTGCTGCGCCTCGCCGCGCGCGAGGCGGACATCGTGGGCGTGAACTTCGTCCTCGCCGAAGGCATGGTGAACCCCAAGGTGGCCGTCACCGGCAGCGCCGCCGCGACGGCCGAGAAGCTCGCCTGGATCCGCGACGCCGCCGGCGCGCGCTTCGATCAGATAGAGATGAACGTGACGGTGTTCTTCACCGTCGTGACGGACGACCGCCAATCGATGGCTGAGCGGATCGCGGGCGGCTTCGGCATGCCGGCAGACGATGTGCTGCATTCGCCGCACGCGCTGATCGGCACCGTGGACCAGATCGTCGACGACTTGCAACGCCGGCGCGAGGAGTTCGGCTTCTCGTACATCGTCTTCTCCGGCGACGTGTTCGATGCGGTAGCGCCGGTCGTGAAACGACTGGCCGGTAGCTAGGAGGCGGAGCGATGAACGCGGTCCTCGATCTCGGCGTCCCGGTGACGGAGAAGGGCGTAACAACGCGCCATCTCTGGGTGCACGGTCACGACGACCAGCGCGTCCCGGGCCTGGTGCTCACGCCCGAAGCTGCGAGCGGCCCGCGCCCGGTGGTCCTGCTCGGCCACGGCGCCGGCGGCAGCAAGGACGAGCCCCAGATGCTCTCGATCGCGCGCTGGTTCGTCCGCCGCGAGACCTGGGCCGTCGCCATCATCGACGGGCCGGTGCACGGCGAACGCAGGTCGGGCCAGAACGGCAACGTTGGCCTGGAGGCGCGCGCGTCGCTGATCAACCGCAAGACGTACGAAGCGATGGCCGTTGACTGGCAGCGCACGCTCGACGCTTGCGGCGAGCTACCCGACGTCGGCGCCGACCGCGCAGCCTACATGGGCTTTTCGATGGGCTGCGTGCTGGGCATCCTTTCGGTGGCGAAGGAGCCGCGCCTGCGCTGCGCCGTCCTCGCCATCGGCGGCATCCTGCAGGACGAGCGCAACTTCCTCCACGAAGCTGCCGAGACGATCGACCGGCCGGTGCTGATGATCAACCAGTCGGAGGACGAGATCTTCTCCCGCGCGTCCACGTTCCGCCTCTACGACGCGCTGCGCGGCCCGAAGCGGCTGATGTTCCACCCCGGCGGCCACACCGCAGTCCCGCGCGAAGCCATGGAGCTTTGCCGCTCCTTCCTTCGCGCCGAGCTCACCGAATCCGTGGCGACGGACGCGCCACGCGGCGCACACTAGGAACGGCGTGACTGAAGGAGCCACTCGCGTGAGGTGGCTCACCGCCATCTTCGTCGCCGTGGTGGTCGTGCTGGCGGGGTGCGCCAATAGCAACGACTACACTCCGGCAGAGACCTCGACATCCGCCCCAGCGACAACACGACCGCCCGCCGCTGCGTCGACGAACGAAGCGACCCGGCCCAAGCCGTACATCGTCGCGATCAGCGCCGGGCACGGCGGGCCGGACAACATCGGCGCGGTGCACCACAACGCAGCGGGCAACATCGATCTCCTCGAGAAGGACCTCAACCTCGACATCGCGCGCCGCCTCGACAAGTTGCTGCGCGCCAACGGCTACCGCACGGTGCTGATCCGCGACGGCGACTACAGCCTGGCCGAGACCGCGCCCGGCGACTTCACCGAGAGCGTCCGCCGCGAGTCGCAGGCGCGGACGGACAAAGCGAACGCGGCCGGCGCGGACATCCTGCTGCTGATCCATCACAACGGCTCCGAGGACACGACACAGTCCGGCACCGAGGTGTACTTCAACCCGGACCGCTCGTTCGGCGAGCGGAATCAGGCGCTCGCCGGCTTTGTCTACGACTCGATCATCGATAGCCTCCGCTCGGCCGGCTACGAATCGCGGCCGCGCGGCATCATGAACGACTCGAGCATCGGCGAGCGCTTCGGCGTCGAGCACACGTTCACGCTCGGCGAGTCGGAGGGCTTCCGGGCCAGCCGCATGCCGGGCATCATCGGCGAGGCGCTCTTTGTGACCAACGACCGCGAGGCGGCGCTGCTCCAGCGCGACGACGTGCGGGACGCCATCGCCCAGGGCTACAGGCACGGCGTCGACAGCTACTTCGCTTGGCTCGAATCGAGCGGCCGATAGCCGGCCCTACCCATGTGCTTGACACTGAAGCTCGCCTTCCGATACAAGCTGTTGCCATGGGCCCGCCGTTCCGATTCAGCCTTGGAGTGCTCCTTCTCGCCGCGCTGGCGGCCGCCTGCTCCGGCGGCACGAACAACAGCGGCGGCTCCAGTCGAGACTGGCCGATGCTGGCCGGCAACCTGTCGCGCACCGGCTTCAACGAACACGAGACGGCGATCACGCGCGAAAACGTCGCGAGGCTGGCGATCAAATGGAAGTTCGATACGGCGGCGCCCGTTGCGGCATCGCCGGTCGTGGCGACGGTGGGAGACGAACGGCTCGTCATCGTCGGCTCCTACGACGGCAACGTCTATGCGATCCGCGCCGGCGACGGAAGCGAGGCGTGGCGCTTCACGGTCAAGCCGCAGCCCGGCATCTCGTACGGCGCGGTCGTGTCGACGGCCGTGGTCGAGACGGTCGGTGGCGAGCAGCGTGTGTTCGTGGCCGGGGGCGAGACGATGTACGCGCTCGACGCGGCTTCGGGCCAAGAGGTCTGGGAGTTCGACGCCGGTACCGGCTGCACGACCTGCGACAAGCGCACCGAACGCAACGAGATAACGTCGTCGCCGGCGGTGGTGGCGAGCGAAGACCTTGTGCTCTTCGGCATGGACACGAACGATGGCACCCCGGGCAAGGGCGGCTTCTTCGCTATCTCGGCGGAGGACGGCCGGCTGCACTGGTACTTCGACTTAGAAGCGGAAGCCACGTGCACGCCGGATGCCGGCGACAACATTCGCCGCTTCGACGGCTTCCACAGCGCCGAAGCGCTCGGCCTGCCAGCCGATTTCTTCACAACCCGCGACGGCTGCGACTTCGACCGGACGGAGACGGCCTGCGGCAACGTCTGGTCGCCGGTCAGCGTGGACACCGGCCGCAAACTGATCTTCTTCACGTCGGGCAACTGCGACACGGACGACGACCCATCCACGGCGAAGCCGCCACCTCCGATGCCGAAATACGACGCAGCGATCGTCGCACTGCTTTACGACGGCACGCCAGCGTGGACGTGGCGTCCGCGCGACGTCGACAACGAGGACCTTGACTTCGGCTCCGGGCCGAACTTGTTCACAGCGCTGCTTAAAGGAACGGAACGTGACGTGGTGGGCGTGGGCGGCAAGGACGGCACGTACTACCTCCTCGACCGCGACGGCAGGAACGCGATCACCGACAACATAGAACCCTACTGGAGGAAAAGCGTCGTCCAGGGCAGCGACATCGGCGGGATCATCGGCAGCGCGGGTGTGATGGATGGCAAGATCTACTTCTCGACGGCGATCAACGCCGGATCTCCCGCCTGGGCGCTGGACGCGTCGAACGGACGGGTCGTCTGGGAGCAGAAGGACGCGGCGCCCTCGTACGGTTCGGCCAGCCTGATCCCCGGGCTGGTGTTTATGGGAGGGGTCGACGCCAAACTGCACGCGCTGGACGCGGAGACCGGCGAGATCCTCGCCGCCGTGCTGCTGGAGCATATCGTGTTCTCAACGCCGGCCATCGTCGACGGCACGATTTACGTCGGCTCGGGCTTCGGCACCCAGGGCGGCGAAGCGGGCGGCATCGCGAAGGAGCCCGCCGCTGTCTGGGCGTTGTGCATCGCAGGGGAGAAAGGATGCGAGGATGTTACTCCGCAAGCTGCAACTCCGCAGGCTCCTCCTTAGCGCGTTCGTTCTCGGCCTCCTTTCCGCGGCGCTCGCCTGCGGCGAAGGCAGCAGCACGACAGTCGAGAAGCTCTTCGGCGCGCAAGCGAACGAGCTTGACATCTACGACCTCGCCTCCGGCGAGATGACCGTGCTGATCCCGTCGGAGCGGAACAACGTGAACGGCCAGATATGCGCCGTACCGCACACGGACGGCCACTTCCTGCTCGGCGAGGACACACACCAGAGTGAAGGTGCCCGTCAGGGCTGGGGCGAGTTTGATGCAAAGGGCAAGCTGGTCGACAAGTTCCCGGAGCCGGAGGGGCCGAACGAGCCCGATCAGATCGAACCGTACGGCTGCGCCTTCGATAAGGACGACCGGCTCTTCACCAGCGACATCGGCGACACCGACTTCGGCTCCACGAACGGCAAGCTCATCCTGTTCTTCCCGCCGGACTACCAATCGTCTTGCATCCTCGCCGCGGACATTCGCGTGGCGGGGGCGCTGGCTCTTGACGATGGCGGCAGCGTGCTGCTTACAGAGAGCGTTCCGCCGGGACGCGTCCTGCGTTTCTCGGCGCCGTTTCCCAAGGACGATGGCGAGTGTGACTCCGTGAAGCCGGCGAGGACGACGTTTATCGAAGACCCCGATATGGGCACACCTCTCGGCATCACGCGAGCAACCAACGGCAACTGGTACGTCTCCAGCGTCTTCGTGCCACCAACCATCCGAGAGTACACGCCCGCGGGCGCCTTCGTGCGCACGATCAGTGAGGGGACAGACATCGGCAACCCGGCAGGCGTCGCTGTCGATTCGAGCGGGACGCTCTACTACGCGGACCTCGCGATCGTCAACGACAACGGGAATATTGGCCCCCAGAGTGGTAAGGGGACGGTTCGTAAGGTGACATTTGACTCGAGCGGTAACCCTCAGGCGCCGGTAATCATAGCCAGCGGCTACGACTATCCAGACGCAGTGGCCGTACTCAACATAGCCGAATAGCGACACGACTCCGGACAACCGGAAGCCCCTGCCTGAGGCAGGGGCTTCTTCCGTCGGTGGGCGGCGCCCTCCTAGCGAGCGCCGAGGTGAAGCAACCGGCGGATCTGATCGAGTTCCGTCGGCAACACGGTGTGGTCGTACTCAGCGTTCAGCAGCTCGGCCAGTGCACCGTACCAGGCGACGGCGGCGGTGATGAAACCGATCCAGCCGCCTGCCCGTAGGGCGTTGCTCGAGTCGTTGTAGTAGCCAAAACTCAGCAGGACAAACATGAGCCCCGCGCCGAGCGTCACAAGACCAAGCGCCCAGTGCTCACGGATCGAAGAGAGCCAGAGCATGCCGAAGGTCACCGCCCACGCGGCGAACAACAGTCCGCGCAGGTCGCCTCCGGATGACGGCCCATCGACGACGCCCTGATGGATCAACCAGAGCAGCATGCCGTAGCTGATCCAGAAGGCGCCGAAGACGCCCGCTACCGTGGCCAGGTACGCATCGCGCCGATGGTAGGCCCACATCGCGGCGCCGATGGCCAGTGGCCCGCCGAAGAACACGGCCAGCGGGATGACAAAGTTCTCCGCATCAAGGCCGAAGTAGTCGGCGTTAAACGCGCTCCAGATGAAAAGCGGCAGCGCGAACGCGGCCAGAGCGAGCGGCGCAGGGTCCTCCAGCCGTTCGATCGGGTGATGGTGGCGTTCCTCCATCGATATCACCTCCTTCCCCTCCCCAAATAGATAGCCGGGTACCTCTCGGCGCCCGGCTTTTGGCTTCGTTCCTTGCCCACCGACGTCCTCTGCCGGACGCCGATCTTCGCTCCCAGCATAGCACTTCCGTTTCCTGTTTTCAAGATCAGGTATAGCCCAGCCCGCCGAGCCGGATAGCAGTAAACAAGTCTCGGAAGAAGCGAATGATCGCCTCGGAAACCTCCCTGATGACATCCACGGCGACGACGTTGTCGAGCCAGCGCGCGTAGTGGATAACGTATTCCTGGAACAGCTTCGGGATCAGGAGCACCAACAGCCAGCCGAGGTGCCGCCTGGGCGTCAGTTCGTAGTCCGGCGCGAACTGACGCGCTCCTGTGTAGAACAGGAAGTAGAAGTCCAGCAGCGCCGGAAACGCGAAGAGAAATACGCGGATGCCGGTGCTCTCGAACAGAACCACGCCGATGGCCCTATCGACGAAGAGGACGCTTGCGATCCAGCGCGGCAGCTCCTGCCAGCGCTGCGCGACGATCACCTCGATTGCCAGATAGTATGTGTCGAGGTACTTGTCGAACTCGTGATAGCTCCACACCGACGGTAGGCCAGCGTAACGCTGAAGCAGCGTAATGATCACGATGTCCAGCGCATCGGCGACGATCGACGCGACGGCGCCGAAGAACGGCCAGCGAAAGATGCTGATCGGTACGAGGACACGAATGGCGACGACGATGAAGGTGGTCGCCATGAGAGGCGATTAGCGCTTCGTTATCCGTTCGACTGCGGCTCGCTCATCGGCAGAGAGCTTCCACTCGACGGCCTTGGCATTCTGCTCGAGCTGAAGCGGCTTCGTTGCGCCGGCGATCACGCTGCCCACGTGCGGCTGGCTGGCCAGCCAACCGATGGCGAGCTCGAGCATCGAGTGGTTCTGCGCCTGCGCGAACTCCTCCAGCCTGCCCAGCACAGCGAAGTTCTCGTCCGTGAGGACACGCTCGGCCATGCCACGAGCCGAAAGGCGCGTGCCTTCCGGGGGCGGTTCGCCCTGTTTGTACTTGCCGGTCAGGAAGCCATTCGCCAGGGGAAAGTACGGCAGCACGCCCAAGCCGTACGCGTTACAGGCGGGCACCAGCTCGCGTTCGATGCGGCGGTCGAGCAGGTTGTACTGGTTTTGCGCTGAGACAAACGGCGTCAAGTGCTCGCTCTTCGCGAACCACTGCGCCTCCACGGCCTGCCAGGCGTCGTAGTTCGAGCAGCCGATGTAGCGCGCCTTGCCGGAGCGCACCACGCCGTCCAGCGCGCTCATCGTCTCCTCGATTGGCGTCCGGCGGTCCGGAAAGTGCATCTGGTATAAGTCGATGTAGTCGGTGCCCAGGCGGCGCAGGCTACCCTCCACAGCTTGCATGATGTAGCGGCGCGAGCCGCCGCCCCAGAGGGGCCCGTCCCCCATCGGCCCTGCGAACTTGGTAGCGATCGTGACCTCTTGGCGCCGCCCCTCCAGGGCCCTGCCCAGATACTCCTCGGAGAGGCCACGAGGGCCGTAGATATCGGCCGTATCGAAGAAGGTGATGCCCAGCTCAATCGCCTTATCGACGACCTCCTTCGTCTGCTCCTGGTCGCAGCGGCGGCCGAAGTTGTTACAGCCGAGCCCCAGGGCCGAAACCTCCAGCCCAGAGCGGCCGAGCTTCTTGTATTCCAACGGAACGCCTCCTTGCCTGGCGAGTAAGCGCCGCTAGTATAGCGCAGGCTCTCTTGAGGGTCACCCTGCTCGCCATAACGACCAATAAACGTCTTGAGGCTTATTTAACGCCTGATTGGCCGTTCATTAACTCCGCCTCCTGGCCGCAGGCCTATCATAAGTTTACGGCTAGCTAGCTGGCCCGGTGGCGCGGGCCGGGCTATGGCGACCGACACCCCCGCTTCGGTCGAGGAACTGCAACAAGCAGCCATCCAGACACTTTATTGAATACGAGGGAGCAAATCAGGCACACCCAACAGGGCACTCCAGGACTGGCAGGCCACATATTGCCGCTGGTAGGGGCAGCCTGAGAGCAGAGCGTGAAAACTATCCGAGATCGCGTCCCGCCGGCCCGCCGCTCTTCCGGGAGCTGGCAGCGGGGCGTTGCTGTGGCGTTCGCGCTCGCAGGGGTGGCGGTCGCTCTCGTTGCCCTCTTCCTCACGTCCTCGCCCTCCCAGTCAGGCCTGGCCCAGACGGGCCCTCAATTCGGGCGGCCCGTGGCCGATACGGCGACCGGCGGCTGGGGCGCGACGCCCCTCTGGGACAAGCTCGATGAAGTCATCGCGGACGACGCGACCACAGAGATCACCTCCAGCAACGACCCTGCCTTCGACCCGTTCGAAGTGCTGCTGTCGCCCGTCACCGACCCGGCCACTTCGATCGGACACATCGTACGCTATCGCGTCGCGATGACGGGTACGAAGACCGCGACCGTGGACGCCGCGCTGTACCAGGGAACGACGTTGATCGCTGCGGACGCGCAGCAGCCGCTCACCGGGGCCTATCAGACGTTCAGCCTCACCCTGAGCGGCGCGCAGACCGACGCGATCACCGACTATGCTGACCTGCGAGTACGGATCGTCGCGAACTCGACCGGCGCCGGCACCGTGACCAACGTTGCGGCGACCTGGATCGAACTCGAGGTGCCGGAAGCGCCAATCGCTACACCCACGGACACGCCAACGGCAACGCTCGTCGCGACCGAAACACCGACCGACACGCCGACAGCGACCGGCACCGCGACCGATACACCCACGAACACGCCGACCGCCACGCCGACGGTGACGCCAACACCGACCGACACGCCCACGGACACGCCGACCAGCACGCCCACCGCCACACGGACCGACACACCCACAGCCACCCCGACGCCGACCGACACGCCGACGGCCACCGCAACAGCGACGCCGACCGCGACGCCAACTCCGACCGACACGCCGACGAACACACCAACCGCGACGCCAACAAACACGCCCAGCGCCACGCCAACGGACACGCCGACAGCGACTCCGACGGACACGCCAACGGCGACGCCGACCAACACGCCGACCGCCACGCCCACGGACACGCCAACGCCCACCGACACGCCAACGGACACGCCGACCAGCACGCCGACACCGACGCCCACGCAGACCGACACGCCGACGGCCACCCCGACGCCGACAGCGACTCCGACAGACACCCCAACGGCGACGCCAACCAGCACGCCGACAGCAACGCCCACGCCGACCGCCACGCCCACGGACACGCCGACAGCAACGCCCACGCCGACCGACACGCCCACCGCCACACCGACCAGCACCTCTACGCCAACACCCACGCCGATGCTGGCGGACTTGACAGTCACGAAGGCCGACGCGCCGGATCCCGTGGGAAGCGGGCAAACGCTGACCTACACCATCGAGGTGCGGAACATCGGGTCTTTGGGCGCGAGCTTCGTCCGCCTCGTCGACACCCCGGACGCCGGCTTCACCTACTCGGGCTTTTCGACCACCCGGGGGACCTGCGTCCTCGTCGGTCCAGTCACCGGCGGCACGCTGGATTGTGATCTCGGCACGTTCGGCACAGGGCCGGCCGCCGTTGGCACCATCACGATCACTGGCTCCCTGACAACGGGGGTCGACACGGTAGTGAGCAACACCGCCACCGTCGATCCGGCGAACATCGTTGCGGAATACAGCGAAGCGAATAACTCGGCCACGGCGCTCACGACGGTTCTTGCGCCCACGCCCACGGCCACCGCAACAGCGACGCCGACCGACACGGCGACTGCGACCCCCACGGATACGCCGACCGCAACACCGACGCCGACGAACACACTGACCGCCACGTCGACGCCGACGGACACACCAACTGCGACGCCGACTGACACCCCCACCGCGACGCCAACGCCGACGAACACCCCGACCAACACCCCGACCAACACTCCCACCAACACGTCCACGCCGACCGCAACCGCGACGGCGACCAATACTCCCACCGCAAGCGCGACGCCGACCACGGGCCCCGGACCCGATCTGAGCGTGACGAAGTCAGACTCGCCGGATCCAGTAGCCAGCGGCGCAACGATTACCTACACGGTGCGCGTGCGGAACATCGGTAACCTACCTGCGGCTTCCGCCCGGCTGATCGATCAGCCCGCTGCCAACTTCCGGTACACGGGCTTCAGCACGGACCGCGGCGTCTGCTCGCTGCAAGGAAGCATCACCGGCGGCCTGCTGGACTGCGATCTCGGCTCATTCGGCACCGGGCCAAGCGCGATCGCAACCATCACAGTAACGGGTTACGTCGTCACGGCGGGCGATCTGCTCGTAAGCAACACGGCCTCCGTGGACCCGGACAACGTCGTCGCGGAACAAAACGAGGCGAATAACAGCACAACCATAGACACGCTCGTTTTGGCGCACACGCCGACACCAACCGCAACGATGACGCCGACGCCGACTACGACGAATACGCCGGACCCCAACACGCCGACGGCGACGGCCAGCGCGACGGCCACGATCACGAACACGCCAACGTTCACAAGAACGCCCACGTTCACGAGGACGCCCACATCGACTATGACACCCAATCCCAACACGCCATCGGCAACAGCCACCGCTTCGCCCTCGGCAACGTCCACACCGTCCATCACGCCGACCGCGACGTCCACGCCGGTGGCCACGGACCTAACGGTGACGAAGTCCGCCTCTCCTAACCCCGTGGTCGGTACGCTGCCGCTGACGTTCACGATCGAGGTACGCAACGTCGGAGGCCAAGCCGCGAACCCGGCCCGCATCCTGGATACGCCGCCGGCGAATTTCGTCTACAGCGGCTTTTCGACGACGCAGGGCACGTGCACGCTGCTCGCCTCGATCGTGGGTGGCCAGCTGGACTGCAATCTGGGCACGCTTCCCTCCGGCGCCTCCGCTACGGTAACCGTGCTGGGTAATATCCCGGACCAGGGCACGTTCGTGAACTCGGTCGAGGTCGACCCGTATCAGGAGGTAGCCGAATTTAGCGAATCCAACAACGTGGCGAGTGTGAACATCGTGGTCACCGCGCCTCCGACGGCGACACCCACACCAACAGGTACGGCAACGGCTACCGGCACACCCACGCCCGTCCTGCCACCCGGCGACCTAGCGATCGCCAAGAGCGACAGCATCGACCCGATCATCAGCGGCCAGATCGAGACGTATACCATCACGATCACGAACATCGGCTTCACGGACGTGGGCGAGGAGATCAACTCGAGCACGGGCCTGCCCGTCGGCGTTCACGCCTTCGACCAGCTCCCGGCCGCCTTCGCAATCACCGGTTTCAGCGTTGACTTCGGCGGCGTCTGCCTCTACTCGAGCGGCGCGCGCGAGCTCGGTTGCGACTTCGGTATCTTCCACTCGGGCGACGTGGCGACGATCACAATCACGGGCCGCTTAACATCCGCGACCGACGCCACGGCCAACAACCGCGCCCTCGTCGACCTGCCGATCAGCAACACGGCCGAAGGGATTGAGGTGGCCAACAACATCGCCCAGATTACGACCAGCATTATCGGCCCGACCGCCACACCCACCTTCACGCCGACAAGAACGCCGACCATCACGAACACGCCCACGGTGACCAACACGCCCACCGTGACGCCGACGCCGACTCCCATGCCTTGGCCCTGCGCGGACTACGACGGCGACAATCGCGTGCTCATCAGCGACATTCTCCACGTCGTCCAGGCATACTTCACGACCGACCCGCCATCCGACCTCGACGGGAGCGGACTCGTTGACATCAACGACATCCGGATCGCCATCCTGCAGTACAGCATCACCTGCCCCAGCTAGCCGCCGGCGCAGCAACGAGGACTCGCGGATCTGGGAACTACTCAGAAAAGGCGAGCTCGTCGCCCCGGGCAGTCTGCGTCGCCTCGATCATGCCCTTCGGGAGCTCGATAACCGAGCAGGATGGCTTGAATACGCCGCCGATCCGAAACGGCCGCATGTTGGGAGAGACCTTCACGACCTTCCGTGCCTTATCGATGTAGACGACATCGATCGTGAAGCGCATGAACGCCGTGTGGACCGAGCTGCACGGTTCGATGAGAAGCGCCTCGCCTGGCTTGAGCGACGACCGGCCCAGCAGCCCGACCAAGCGGGACAGGAAGCTGTTCGCTCGCCACGCCTGGCTCGCCAGCTCGGACCCGCGAGTGCTATTCAGGATGCGCACGCTACAGTGATCTTACTTGCCCGGGAAGTCTTGCATAATAGTAATCACGGCCGGGCCCAGAATCACAATAAAGAGCGTAGGGAAAATACACAGTACCAGCGGAAAGATCATCTTGACCGGCGCCTTATAGGCCTGCTCCTCGGCGCGCTGGCGGCGTCTGGTCCGCATCTGGTCAGACTGCACGCGCAGCACAGCGCCAATGCTGGAACCCATCTGCTCTGCCTGGATCACGGCATTGACGAACGTGATCAAGTCCGGAACGCCGGTCCTATCGGCCAGCTCGCGCAGCGCTTCTCGGCGCATCTTACCTAGAGCGATGTCGCGCAGCGTCCGAGACAGCTCGTCCGCGAATGCGCCCTCCACCTTCTCCGCGACGCGCGCCAGCGCGGCGTCCAGACCAAGACCGGCCTCTACGCACGTCGTGATCAGATCGAACGCGTCCGGGAGCGTTTTGATAATCTGGTTCTGCCGCTGAGTGACGCGCGACGCAAGCCACATCTGGGGCAAGAGTATTCCCACCAAAGCGAATGACCCGATGATGAGCATCGTGGTCAGCCCCATCTTCAAGCCGCCCCCAAACACCAAGAGCAGCGGCAGCGCGAAAAACAGCCCCGCACAGATCAGGCGCATCAGGATGAACGCGTTCACGGTCATTGGCTCGCCCGCGAGAATGAGGCGTTGCTCCAGACCCTTAAGCATCCCTGATGGCACCAACTGCGCGAGTTGACCCAGCAGCAGCGAAAAGATGCGCGTCAGCGCCGGCGTACTCGGCTCCGCGCCTTCGCTGGGCGCCATGCCCGGCTGCCTCCGTATCGCGTCGAGGCGTGAGCTCATGCCGCCTCGCGAACCGTTCAGCGCGAGGATGAACACGAATACTGCAAGAGCAACGGCGAGCGCCGCAACCAGGGGCATGCTTACACCTCGATCGCCAGAATGCGTTTGATAACGAGGACCCCGACGAACTCGAGTAGGCCTGCCGTTCCGAGCATCACCCGGCCGAACGTCTCTGTGAACAGCGGGTTGATGTAGCCCGGGCTGATAAGGATGAACATTCCGCCGACGCCGACGGGGAGGAGGGCGATGACCATCCCTGTGAGCTTCTGCTGTGCGGTTAGCGTCGCGATCTCGCCGCGGATGCGGATCCGCTCGCGCATCGTATGCGTCACCGTCTCCAGGATCTCCGCCAAGTTACCGCCGGCCGTGCGCTGAACCAGGATGGCGGTCACCACAATGTCCAAGTCATAGTTCTCATTGCGATCGCTCAGGGCCAGGAACGCCTCCTCCGTGCTCGAGCCGACGTTCGTTTCATGCACCGTAATCGCCAGCTCCGTAGCGATGGGGTGTTCAAGTTGTTCGGCCGCCATGTTTATCGCCTGCATCAGGCCGAAGCCGGACTTGAGCGAGTTCGCGATCATCGTGAGTGCGTCGGGTAGCTGCGCCTCCAGCTTGGCCTTCCGGGCATCCTTGCCGTGATTCAACCAGAGCTGCGCCGCCTGAAAGCCCGCTCCTGCCGCGATGATGCCAATGACAATCCCGGGAAGCCCACCCGGAAAGATGATCGGTACAACAAACGCGAGAACGGCGAGCGCCACGCGGATCGCCAGGAAGTCGGTCGGCTGCAGGTGGCTATCCGCCAGCCGCAGATCGCGCTGCGTTCGCTGCAACCAACCACCCGAGACAATGTAGTGAAGGAAGCCCGCGCGCATGCGCACCCGTAGAGGATCGACCGCACTACCTTCGATGACGGAAGACGCGGCGCCGCTGAGCGCCATCTCCAGTCGCGAACGGGCTTGGGCGCCGGCAGGCACCGTGCTGATCGCCAGGCCAAAGGCCGCGACCGCAACCAGGATGGCACCGGCTGCACCCAGGGCTAGCAGGTCCACGTTATGCGACCCTCACTTGCATGAAGAGATCAGACGGGAGATGAATACCGGCGATCTCGAACTTGTCAGCGAAGCGCGGGCGAATACCCGTGGGCCGGAACTCTCCGATCACGCGACCGTCGGTGTCAATTCCGCGCTGCTCGAATCGGAAGAGGTCCTGCATGGTGACCACGTCGCCCTCCATGCCGCTGATCTCCGCAACGTGCGTGACCCTCCGGCTGCCGTCGGCCAGGCGCGCGATCTGCATGACAATGTGGATGGCCGAAGCCATCTGCTCGCGGATGGCGCGCATGGGCAGGTCCAAGCCGGCCATCAGGATCATATTTTCGATACGCGCCAGGGCGTCGCGAGGTGTGTTCGCGTGGATCGTGCCTAGAGAACCTTCGTGACCGGTGTTCATTGCCTGCATCATGTCGAAGGCTTCCGCACCGCGCACCTCACCCACAATGATGCGGTCAGGCCGCATGCGCAGAGAGTTGCGCACCAGATCGCGCTGCGTCACTTCGCCCTTGCCCTCCAGGCTGGGCGGTCGCGCCTCTAGGCTCACCACGTGGCCCTGCTGGAGCCGGAGCTCCGTTGGGTCTTCGATCGTAACGATACGTTCCGTATCCGGGATAAAGGATGACAGCGCGTTCAGCATCGTCGTCTTACCGGTACCGGTACCACCGGAGACGAGCACGTTCAGGCGGACCTGGACGCAGGCGCGGAAGAACTCCGCCAGCTCTCGCGTCATCGACCCCACCGCGATCAGGTCTTCGATCGTCATCTTGTCAGCCTGGAACTTTCGGATCGTGACGGTCGGGCTCTTGGGCGCGACTGGCGGGATGATCACGTTGACGCGCGAACCGTCGGGCAGACGGGCGTCCACCATTGGCGACGACTCGTCGACGCGGCGGCCGAGCGGCGCGACAATGCGTTCGACGATGCGCATGATGTGCGAGTAGTCACGGAAGCGCACCGAGCTCAGGTACAGCCGGCCTTCCTTTTCATAGAAGACCTGGTCCGGCGCGTTCACCATCACTTCTGAGATGGCCGCATCGCGAATCAGCGGCTCGATCGGCCCCAGGCCCAGCACCTCGTCCGCTACCGCGTCGACCAGCTCGTCGCGCACCGCGCCGACGATGCCTGGCATCTCCTGCGCGATGAGCGCCTTCGCGGCCGCTACGACCGCTTCGCGCGCACGGTCCGGCTCGAGCCCCTGCAGCTTACTCGGGTCCAGCTCTTCGATCAGGCGCTGGTGCAGCGTGAACTTCAGCTCGTTGACTGCCTCAACGCTCTGACCTCGGCGCTGGTATGGGCGTTCTGCCCCGTCTGAGCCCGGTCCCTTTGGTTGCCAGCTAAAGCTCATAACAAACGTTCTCCAACGCTAGAAGCTACACCGCCCGGCCGAGGAACCGCTCCAGGAAACCCTTCCGCTCTCTCTGGGCGCCGGAGAGGTCATAGGCCAGGTCCATCACCGCGCGTGAAACACGCGCGTATGGCTTGGCCGTCACGATCGGGATGCCGAGCTGGTTGGCGCTCGCCACGTTGTAATCGTGGGGAATACGCCACGTCACCTGATACTCCAGCACCCGCTCGACGTCCTCCTCACGCAGGCTGTTCGCCGACGTCGAGTGGTTGATGACCAGCTTGACCTTGTCTTCGGAGACATCGGCCGCGCGCAGCATCTCCAGCGCGAGCGCTGTGTCCTTGATGCTCGCAATGTCCATGCTGGTGACCAGCAGGATGATGTCCGCCAGCTCCAGCGTTATCGCGATGATTTCATTGAACGTACCGGGGGTATCGATGACGACCCAGTCGCTGCCCTGGGCCAGCAAATCGACGATCTTCTCGATGTGCTGCGGCGTCAGGTTACGCCACTCCGTCGGGTGCAGCGGCGCCGGCAGGATCGAAACGCCGGTGTGATGGCGCGCCAGCCCTTCCTTGATCGATTCGCGGTCCAGCTCATCAACGCGCCGCCCGAGATCGGCAATGCTGTGCTCCACAGCGATGTCCATCATGATCGCGACATCGCCAAAGCGCGTGTCCATGTCCACCAGCGTAACGTTGGCCTGCGTCGCCGTAACCAGGGCTGCCGACAGGTTTGTTGCGATCGTCGTCTTGCCGATGCCGCCCTTCGCGCCGAAGATCGTCACGATGGTCCCGCGCGCGGCGGGCTCGGTGGCCTCGCCTTCCGTCTGAAGGCGGCGGCGCTCTTCCTGCTCCAGAATGCCATAGACTGCGCGAACGACATCTTCCGGTTTGAGCGGCTTGATCAAGTAGTCACGCGCACCGGCGATCATCGCGCGGCGTACGGACGGCGCGTCGGCCAGCGACGAGTAAACGATGATCGCGGCGCGTGGGGCGGCCGCGCCCAGCATTTCCACCGTCTGAAGGGCGCGCGCCACCGGCTCTTCCATGCTGATTAGGAGGATGTCCGGCGTGTGCTCCTTGGCAACTGTGACCGACTCGATGCCATAGTCGGCCTCACCTACCACCGCCAGCTTGCCGGCGGTGAGCATGTGCCGCAGATCAGACCGGGCGCCGACGTCCGGGTCGATGATGATGATTTCAGGATCGCGAGCCACGATTCTCTTCCCCTCTTCTTATCGGAGCCCCTTACAGCTGGAGGCCGAGCTGTGCCATCAAGTCCAGCGGCGGGCAGCCCGGCGCGTTCGGCGAAAGGACGGCCGTATCGCCGAAGCTGCGCACGGCCAACCGCAGCTCGCCTTCAAACTTGTGGGCGTAGTGCTCAGCACAGAGCACCGTTGTCGTCTGCTCGGGCGTGAGCAGCAGCGTGGTAGACGCCGCTTCGGGCTGAGGGTCCGCGTCGGACGTGCGCGTCCGGCTATCCGGCTGCTGCGCTTCCGGCTGGTCGGTTGTGTTTTCAACGAGTCCAGGCGCCGACGGCGCGATATCGACGATCGTCTGATCCACCGCATCCACCTCGATGTCGCTGAGAAGAATAAAGGCCGGCGCGCCCTTGAACGGCACCCAGACAATGTCCACGTGGTCGCCCGGAAGAGCCAGTCCGCCGGCGCCGACGATATCGTCGAACGTGATCGCCATACCGCGCTTGCCAGGCTCCAGGATGTAGCTCAGCGCGTCGCTTGACGCTGAGCTGCTATCGACGAGCTTGGAGGCCAGCACCTGCTCTCCCTCCTGAATCGGATAGCGGGCCACCTGTCCGACGACACTATCGACCGAGCTCAGAGCCTGGAACCCGACGTAGGAGCTCGGGAACTTACGCAGCTCAACCATGTTGCTTGAGATACGCGTCCCCGGCGCGATGGTCGACTTCGCAACCACCACCGACGTGTCCCCGGCCCCGCCGGACGAATCGCCCGATCGGGAGAGGGCGGTGTAGACCAGCACCGCGCTAAGCGCAGCGAGGATGAGCGCCAAGAAGAGAAAGCGGCGGTTTACTCGACTAGAGGCGGCGGCGGTAGCAGAATGAGCCATGCGATTCCCTCGCTTCGAACAGAATGGACTTACCTTCGCGTAGTCAGGAGGACGCGGCCCGATAGGCCGCCCTACCTAGAGATGTATCGGTCAGGTTTGGTCAAGCTTTACCGCTGGCCGCAATTGCCAGTGGTCAGCGGAACCAGATAGAGCCCCGCGTTCGGGGCTCTATCTGGCATTGCATATCGGCACAGGCGCCTAACAGCTTCCGTCGAGGCAGTCCGTGGCGCTGTTGAAGGCGGTGATAATCGCCGTCCTGAACAGGACCACTGCCGTCACGACCACCGCTACCGCGATGACGGCCATGATGAGACCGTACTCAGCGAGCGTCTGTCCCTCCTCATCCGACATGCGAGCCTGTAGCCCCTGCCAGCCGGTGAGGACACGCAACAGAGCTTCGTTTAGCAGTTGCATCCTCGTTCTCCTTCCCACAGGCTCCGACGCAGATCGCTCAACTGAGCGCGTCTTGTTCGCCGGGCGCTATCTCGGTTCCCGTATCGATCATCGGTAGAAACCACTAGTTTCTGAACGAAATAGACTGATAGGGCCCCGAGTTCGGGGCCCTATCTCTACGTTCGACTGATCGCCGCTCTAGCAGCTTCCGTCGAGACAGGCCGTGGCGCTGTTGAAGGCGGTGATAATCGCCGTCCTGAACAGGACCACTGCTGTCACGACCACCGCTACCGCGATGACGGCCATGATGAGACCGTACTCAGCGAGCGTCTGTCCCTCCTCATCCGACATGCGAGCCTGTAGCCCCTGCCAGCCGGTGAGGACACGCAACAGGGCTTCGTTTAGCAGTTGCATCCTCGTTCTCCTTCCCACAGGCTCCGACGCAGATCGCTCAACTGAGCGCGTCTTGTTCGCCGGGCGCTAGTTCCGTTCCTGTATCCATCATCGGCAAAGCGCCGAAGCCCTGAAGGGGATGCACCTAGGTGGCCCACGAACCTTTGCTTAGAGATCCTTCCTAAGGTCTTCCCACAGGCGTAGCGAGACGCCCAATTCGGGACAACCCGCCTGCTTGGAGGTTAGGGAAAGGCCGAAGCATCCCTCGTGACGGAGCGAAGCTGGAACGCAGCCAGCGTCGTCTTGGGGGCAGCCGCCCTCCTCGCTGCCGTTGGGATGGCGGCCATCTATGGCGCCGTCCTTTGGCGCATAGCCACCAATGCCTACGGCGCCACGGGCGACTTTCTGTCCTTTTACGCCGCGGGCTTCCTTGTGCGCAGCGGCAGAGCGGCCGACCTCTACAACCCAACAGCGATCAATTGGGCGCAGCGCCGCCTCTACCCGGGCGGCTTCGACGAAGCCATCGGCTACCCCCTACCCGTCTTCGTCGCCTTGCTCTTCGCCCCGCTCTCCATGCTGCCCTTCACGGCATCGTTCTTCTTGTTCATGGGCGGGATGGTGGGCGTGCTCGGCGCTATCCTCGCCACGCTGCGCCGCTATCTGATCGAGGTGCCAGCCCTGCCACGCAACGTCTTCCTGGCGGTCGCGGCGTTCGGCATGCCTTCGGTGGCCTCGATTGTCTTCGGTCAGGTGGATCTGCTACCGCTTGCCGGTCTGACGGCAGGCTACCTACTGCTGCGGTCGAACAGGCCACGCGCTGCCGGACTCGCCCTCTGTCTGGCCCTGTTCAAGCCGCACATGCTGGTCGGCGCCGGCCTGCTCCTGCTGGTACGACGAGAATGGCGCGCGCTCGCGACCCTTGCAGGGGCCGGCGTACCGCTGCTCGTGTTGCCAGCGCTGCTCACGGCGCCCGATGCGCTCATCGATAACGTGAAGATCATCGCTTCCTACCCCGGGTCCGACACAGCGCTCGCTGTCAACGCGTCCGTTATGCCCAACTGGCGCGGCTTCGTGGTCAGCGCGACGAACAGCAACGAGCTGTGGTTCTGGCTACCGGGCTTCACAGTGATCGCAATAGGCGCGCTCTGCGCCGCACTCTGGCGCTGGCGCAGCTCGACGAACTTCGACCAGTCTTACGCGATCGCCGCCGCGCTGCCGCTCCTCGTCTCGCCCCACGTCCACACCCAAAACCTGGTCCTGCTGCTGCTGCCGGCCGCGATCGCCCTTCGGGCGTACCTAGGCGAGAACGCCTCGCTGGAGCGCCAGATGCGCGCGGCCAACGTGCTCCTCCTCGCGTACACGGCCATGTTCGCGTTGCCTATCCTGGCGATCCTAGGGCTCTCGCTGACGATCTTCCCGCTGCTGGCCGCCTACGCCGTTGCGCTCACTCGCTGGCCCCGCGCCTCCGCGGGCGAGGGCGTCACGGAGCAAACGCCGGCCGCCTCGCTCACGCGAGCCGCATAGCCGTTTCGGTACGAAACTAGGCCTGGGAGATGGCGCGCGGGCCGGCGTCGCGGCCCATCTGCTTGCGCAGCGCGTTCAGCGCTCGGTGCTGGATGACGCGCACGGCCGCCACGCTCTTCCCGACGATCTCCGCCACCTCTCGGTACTCGAGGTCATCCACGAACCGCAGCATGATCACCTGTCGCTGCTCAGCGCGAAGACTGAGGATCGCCTCCCGGACGCGGTCGCCCTCGGCGAGACGCTGGACTTCTTCCTCGGGGTTGCCCTGCCGGCTGCTATCCACCAGCGTCTCCGGCAGCTCAGCGCCGGCGCGGCGAGAGCGTAGGTGGCTCACCGCCAGGTTGTGCGCGATGCGCAGCAGCCAGGAGACGAAAGGCGCGCCGCGGATCTGATAGCGCTCGATCGCCTCCCACGCCTGAAGGAAGGCCTGCGCCGTCAGGTCCTCCGCCTCCGCCGGCTTACCCACCATGTAGTAGATGTGCCGGTACACGCGCACGACGTGCCGGTCATAGAGCGCACCGAACGCCTCGCCATCGCGTCTAATCGCGCGGCGCACGAGCGTGAGTTCGTCGACGTCTGAGGTGGCGGCTACCATTTTCGTTCAGTGGAAGCGCGGAGCCAGGTCTGCGCGAAGGCTCCCCTGGATAGGATCGGCAGCCTGCCAGACGCGCTAGAGGGGTAGGCCGTTAGCAAGAGCGAGGCCCCGGAAGGCGCCAGTTCCGGCCAAACCAGAATGGAGGCAAGCGCAATTAGCTTGCGGCTTGCTCCCTGGGCGGGTCGGCGGAAAGACTACCGGGCCCACTTGCTAGATTGCCCGGTACGTTCGCGATGGGGTCGCCCGGCACCGGCGTAGTCGAGACTGGCCCCGGAGGCGCTGTCGACGGCTTTTCTCGCAAGACGTTCGGTACCGCTGCCGGCGGCGGCGCAACGTGCTCTTCCCGATCAAACCTAAATACGCACGGCCCAATCGAAAACGTTTCGTGCTCCGACAGGATCTCCCACTCGCCACCTGCCGGTCCCATCGCGGTCAGACGACGGATCGCGTGCACCATCAGCTGATCTTTGCGGATCCAAAAGCGCGCGTACTCGCTTGGGACTTCGAAGCCATCGATTTCCTGCGGCAGCCGGATCTGGCAACGGTGCCCCGAGCCGATACTGACCGGCTTCGCGCCCACGGCGAAGGTCTGTCCCGCCAGCGGCCCGCTGGTGGAGTGGAGGTAGCCGAGAGCTGGTTCCGCATCGACCGGCGGCGGAGCCGGAGCACCGTCATCAAGCTGCGCCCGGCGCTTTTTCGATTTCGACATCGAGATCTGCACGGGCATCGGCACCGTCGGTTCAGGCGTGGGCTCGTCCGGCCTTGGCTCGGGCGCCTCGCGGCCGCGGCCCCGCCGTCCTCGCCAGACGAAGAACAGTCCGAGCAGCACGGCCACCATCACGAACGCAACCGCTGCCATGGCGAACAGGCTGACGCCCCCGCCGCTCGATGCAGCCGCGTACTGCACGGTCAACTCGCCCAGCTTCGTCTCGCCCGCAGCCGTCTTGACCGACAGCGCGATCGTATGATCGCCTGCCTTGAACCACTCCGCGTCAATCGCGAACTCGTACGGGCTGGCGTTTGCCGTCTGGACCGCCACACCATCGACAAGCAGGCTCACTGATTCGACCGTCTCAGCCGACACGACGTCCGCAACCACCGTCTGACCTTCCTGAAGGCGCGCGCCGGTCTGTAGCTGGTGGAAGCTGGCGCAGACTTTGCTTGGGCAAATGACGCGATCGGCGCCGCCCGAGGCCTCACCGCTGGCGACGGACACGTGCAACGTCGTCGCGTCGGTGATGCTGAGCCCCAGCGCTGACGCGTCGACGGTCAAGACGTACTGATCGCGGATCAGTTCGCCGACGTTCTGATAGAGCTGTGGCAGCCCTTCCGGCGTAGCTGTTTGCATCAGGCGGCCACCACCCGCCTCAGTCAGCTCGCGCAGGTACGCCAGGTCCACGCCGCTGCCTAGACCGATCACATACGCCGGCACGCCCAGCCCTTGAGCGGCCACCAGCGACTGCTGCCGCGAGCCGGCGGTGCCGCCATCGGCGCTGGCGCTGAGCAAGACGATGGCGCGTCGCCCGGTATTGGCGCTGGCTGCCGCCTGGAGAACACCCTTCGTCGTCCCTTCGTAGAGCGCGCTGCCGCCGCCCGCCACCAGCGCATCGATTGCCGCGCCGGCCGACGTCCGATCTTGGGTGAGCGGCTGAACGACAGTGACGCTGTCACCGAACGTCACCACGGCAACCGTGTCGTTCGGGCTCAGGCCCTCAAGGAAGCCGTGCAGGGCGAGCTTCGCCTGATCGAGAGGTGGGCCCTGCATCGCGCCGCTCACGTCGAGGGCGAGCACCACGGCGATCGGCACGTTACTGTCGACCCCGCGGGAAACGGACGTAACGGACGCGTCGGAGCCGTTCACCTGCGCGCGGAAGCTCTCGCGCGTAAGACCGGAAACGGGACGCCCGTCCCCGTCGAGTACGGTGACGATGGTCTGCGCGCTAGACCAGTCCTGAGCGCTAAAGCCATCGATGCTGACGCTGAGTTGGGCAGTCTGCGCGAACGCTCCTGTTGCTAAAAACAGCAACAGACCGATCGCCGCCAGCGCGGCAAATCTCAGTCCGCGAGGAGAGCTGCCGTGTCGCTGTAACATGGCCGGAGAACCTCCCGTTTATCCTATGAACGATGCGTCCGACTTGACATTATGTTCGCGTGTGTGCTTCAATCTGGCCCGCGACTCAGCCACCATGTGCTGGTGTGACTGTCGGATCAACACCCACAGGTAGTATCGGACGAGCGACCGTTCCGTTCAGGGCAAGGACGCCTAACGAACGACCGAGTCTCCGCCGGTGAGCTGGAAGCCAGCCGGCGCAGCAAACGGGGCGCTGGCCGCCCCGGTGCTCAGCGGTCCAACAGCCTGCCCTCGGGCCGGCTGCGAGATCGGGCTACGGGCCCAGGGGACGCACGAACAGGAGGCGGGGCCTGGCAGGCGTCCCCTGGCCCCACCCTTCACAATCGCAAACACCTCCGAAAGGGCAGGTCCTTCCAGCGAAGGACCAGGCCGAAAGGCCTCCCCACCTGAGGCGGGGACGCAAAGCTCCGGGTCCTTCCTCGGAAGGGCGGCCGAGCTGCCGAAGAGGACAAGAATCGGAGGTTGTCCAAGCGTCGCGTTCCTGCTGAGAACGGGCGCTCGAGTCCCGGCCATGCGTACGCTCTTCGTTCGGCTGACTCCCGCTGTTCTTGCGGTCGTGCTGCTGTTTGGCGGCGGGTGGCTGTGCGCCCACCCGGCTTCGCCGAGCATCAGTCAGGTCTCGGCGATCGCGCCGGTTCCCTCGCCGACAGCCACGTTCTTCTCGGAGCTCGGCTCCGGCGTCGCTAGACAACCACGCGAGTCGCAACTGCCGGTCGCCGGCACCGCGGGACCAGGCGCAACACCCTGGCCCAAGCTCGCCGGCGCGGCGCTCGCCCTCGGTGGTGCGGCGCTCGTGTTCATTTCACTAAGAATGCGTCCGCAAGACGGCGCTTAACCCTCGCGACACGCTTCCCCAGGCCGATACTTCTCAGAGAACGCGAGCCACTTCGGGGGGAGAGACTCGTGCACAATCCGGTCAGCCGTTTGCTGGAACGTCGGGCGCTTCACCAAGCCGTCCGCCGCGCGATCGACTCAGGCGTGGGCCTCTATCGTATGAGCTGGCCCGCCGACGATCGGCGTGAGGACGGCATCTCTGAAGAGGTGCTGGCCTGGTGCCGAGACGTGCTAAGCACCATGCACCGGCCCTACGGCGTCAACAGCGTTTCGTTCGCGCTCGTCGCGCATGATAGCGGGCAGCGGCCCTTGGCCAGCGCCCGCTTCTCGGTTCTTCACCCGATCGACTTCTACGCGATGGGCGAGGCCGAATCGCAGGCACGTCATGCTCTCCGCCGCTGGTTCGACGAAGGCATCTTCTCGCGCGCCGGCGTCCGGCTCTCCGCCGTGCTCTTTAGCTGGGGCGATCTGACCCAGGAGCTTGTCCTGGCTGAATAAAGGCGCAATTGGCCGCTCCTTCGACCGATAATGACTGGTGGAAGGGAGGACGACACCACCTTGGGTACACAGACCATTCCGGCAACTTCGCCCGCTAATCCGGGCGATTCGAACCTGATCGACGAACCGTTCGTCGCCCAGCCTGCCAAGATAGAAGAGACGGGCCTCGAGCTTTCGCTCCTCGTCGACCTCACCCTGAAGACGATCTATTTCCTGGGACGCCCCTCCGGGCGAACGCTCTCCGAGCATCTGGCGCTTTCGTACGCGGTGCTGGAGGAGCTGATCACGTTCCTGCGTCAGGAGCAGGTGATCGAGATCGTGGGCAGCTCCGGTGTGGGCGAGCAGGCGTATCAATACGCCCTCACCGATCGCGGCAGGCACAAGGCGGAGGAGGCGCTGGCGCGCAGTGCATACGTCGGCCCAGCGCCCGTCCCGTTCGATCTCTATGTCGATGTCCTCTCGCGGCAGTCAGCGAGCGAAATTCGCATCGACACGGAGACCTACCTGGCTGGCCTAGCGCACCTCGTACTACCGAGGCGGGTGCTGGCGGGGCTGGGACCCGCGCTCAACTCCGGCCGCTCGCTGCTCCTCTACGGCGGGGCGGGGAACGGCAAGAGCTCCATCACACTAGCCGTCGGGCGCATGCTCCCCGGCGAGGTACTCATCCCCTACGCTGTGGTCATCCACGGGCAGATCATCAAGGTCTTCGACCCGCGCATGCATCAACGGATCGCTGACGACGTGCTCGAGGAGCGGCGTCTGAACCTGGCTCGCTTCAACGCCGCCGGCCGCGAGCGAAGGCAAGACCCGCGCTGGGTCATCGCGAAGCGCCCGGTCGTGAGCGTTGGGGGAGAGCTGACTCTCAAGGACCTGGAGCTCAGCTACTCCGCCACGTCTAAGTTCTATGTCGCGCCACTCCAGTGGAAGGCGAACAGCGGCGTGCTGATCATCGACGACTTCGGTCGCCAGATGATCCAGCCGCAGGAGCTGCTGAACCGCTGGATCGTCCCGATGGAGCACGGCATCGATCACCTTTCGCTCCACACCGGCGACACGGTGGAGCTGCCGTTCGACGTGCTGCTGATCTTTTCGTCGAACATTCCGCCCGGCCGCCTAGGCGACGAGGCGTTCTTCCGCCGCATTCGCCACAAGGTAGAGATCCCCAACCCCACGCCCGAGGACTACCTGGAGATCCTGCGCCGCGTCTGCGCGGAGAAGGGCGCAGCCTACACGGAGGAAGGCGCGCAGTATTTGCTGCGCATGTACGAGGAAACGCCGGGCCGCGCTCCCAAGGCCTGTCATCCGCGTGACCTCGTCAACCTCTTGCTCGACATTACGCGCTTTTATGGCAAGGAGCCCGTGCTCGCGCCGGACTGGCTCGATCTGTCGGCCACGTCCTACTTCGTCGAGCTGGAGAAGGCGGCGTAGCAAGGCCAAGGGCCACGGGCCAAGGGCCTAAAGGCTGGAAGTTCGAGGTTCGCAGGTAGAGAGAGCAGGCGGGCGCTGGCGGGCTCGTTTAGATCCGTTGGCGAAGAACGGTCAATGAGATTGCCGACGTCGCGATGACGTAACTGGCGAAGCCAACCCAGAATGCGGCCGAGACGCCCCAGCCGAGTGAGATCGCGACCGCCAACACGGAGGCGCAGACTGACGTAGCTCCGTTGATCCCCCAGAAGAACGTCGTCGGGGCGTTGGGCCGTAACGCGGCGACCTTCATTCCCAGCGGGAAGGGCATACCCATCAGGAAGCCCATCGGCGCCAGGATCGCCGCGGCGATGGCAATGCGCGCCGGCGTCGTTGCGCCTTCGGAGGCATCGATCACCGAGGTTGTCACGAGGCCGAATGTCGCAAGCACCACCAGCAGAGCAGCGAACGGCAGCAGCAGGGACTTGCTCCGGCCTGCGTCCGTCAGCCGCTCCGTTGCCAGGCTGCCCAGTCCGCTGAAGACGAGCAACGAAAATAGAACCACGGAGAGCGCATACGTAGGATGGCCGAGGAAGATGATGAGGCGCTGCATCTGCGAGATCTCCAGCAGGAGGAAGCCGAGCCCGATGCTGCAGAAGAAGACGATCAGAAGGATCGTGCCCTGCAAGGCCCGCCGGCTCGTCGCTAAGGCCAGGGGGAAGAGGATGCAAAGGAGTGTAAGGCCGATGACAGCCAGAGACAGGCTGAAGAGCACGAGGACCGGCTGGGTGAGATTCTTGGACAGCGTATAGGCGTGCGGGTCGAAGACGTCTCTATAGCCCAGCATCAAGAAGAAGTAAGGCCGGTCATCCGTGGGAGCGGAAATATCGGCAGGGACGCCGAGGTGTACGGTGTTCGGATCGCCGGCAGCGGCGATCGAGGCGAAGAGCGGGTCGCTCTGGGCGGGTTCGGGCGCAAGGACCATCTCGAAGCGAAGGCGCGCGGCGACGCCCTGTAGTTCCTCGACATCTGCAGCGGAGAAGGGCTGATCGCTAACCAGGATCGTGGCCACGAAGACGTTGGCTGCCACGCTATTGGGACCCGTTGCGCTCCGGATTAGCAGGATGTGGTCGCGCGGACTGGAGATCCCTCTCTCGCGCAGCGCCTTGGCGGCGAGCGCCGTCAGCCGGTAGGTCTCTAGCGGCTCGCCCTCGTTGAACCAGCGTGAGACGCTGAGAACGCCTTGCGGGGCCAGATGGTTCAGAAACGTTTGCCAGGCCTCCACCGTGTAGAGTGAGTTCTCGGAGAGGGCGAAGGCGCCGGCAGCGGTTGCTGCCCAGGTGTCAATGAGCGAGATCTGGATGATGTCGTACCGGTCGTCGGAGCGGGTGAGGTAGCTGCGCGCCTCATCGTTGACGAAGTGCACTCCGGGCTGGCGGTCCAAATGCCCGGTGTAATCGCCATAGCGTCCATTGACCAGTTCGAGGATATTCTTGTTCAGCTCTATTGCAGTCACCGACTTCTGGCGGAACAGCAGGGCCGCCATGACGTCTCTTCCCCCGCCACTCCCAATAACGAACACATTGCTGTTGGGCCGAAGATAGTGCACGACGTTGACCACGTCGTAGCGCAAGTGCTCAATGCTACGAGGCGTGCCGTCGTAGTGTATGAGCACCGTGGCAGCTCCTGCATCAATGTCTAGGTTCAGGCGTTGCTCCCGCAGGTCCTTGGGCACCGCAGCGCTTAGCCCCCAGCCCGATGGGGCGAATGGGAAGTTCGGGTTACCCCATACGCGGACACGTGAATAAGCGTTCCACTGTTCGACCAGGGGAACGCCTTCGGCCTGACCTTTTGCGTAATGGACGCGGAGCAACGGGTGGTGGTTCTGTACGGAGTACGCGTTTCCGACAGCCAGTCCTGCAAGAACCATAGTGCAGACTCCGGCAAGGACCACGCGGCGGCGCGCGGTTGCGGTGCCGAAGCAGACTGCGCCCAGTGCGGCCATCGCGGCGGACGCCAGTACGGCCGATGGACCGTCCTCGAGTAGGTTGAGCAGCCAGATCAGCGTCACCGTACCTAGGCCGGCGCCTATAAGGTCGATTGCGTACAAGCGGCTCACGTCTCGCGAGAACCTGGTCAGAGCGAGACAAACCGCGATGCCGCTGAAGACGAAGGGCACCGAAGTGATGAGGTAGATGAACGAGATAGAGAACAGGGAGATAACTGACCAGCGCGGATCGAAGGGGACCGCGAGCTGCAGTCTGAAGCTCAGCACCATGGAGACGCTGAACAGAAAGGAGGCCTGGAAGAGCCGCTCCGTGGTCCGCTCTCTGGGAAAGCCCGCAGGCAGCAAGTACACGGCGAGCGCACCAACCGTCATGCCAAACAAGGCTACGGAGACGGCCACGAAGGCGAAGTGATACCACATGGTCACGCTGAAAATCCGCGTGAGCAGGATCTCGTACATCAGTGTGCTGAGCGTTGTGAAGAAGAGCCCGCCGTAGACTGCCGGGCGGGCCCGCGGCTCGCCTACCATAGAATCCTGCACCTTTCCACTGCGACCTCCGCTTGGCAATATAGCAAGGCCCTCGGTTTTGGCGGATTCTCCGCAGCGCCGCTACCCTGAGCAGAGCGTTTCCGAGGCAACAGCGCGGATCACGGTCAACGACCGGCGTCAGAATCCGCCCGGTCGTCATCGCGCGCCGCGGCCCCTTCGGCGAACCTAGCTCCAGCACCAGCCCTACCAGATCGCTACCCACCCCAGTCCACACGCATGGTGGGCTGAGCAGAGGCGGACAGCGGGAGGCAACAGGCTGGAGGTGGAAGCGAGGGCTGAGACGCTGGAGCCGGAGCCGATCTTACGCCGGGCCGGTGAAGACCATCGTGTAGTAGTAGATGCCCGTGCCGTCTACTGCGACGGCGACGCCCATGGCGGTGTAGTTCGGGTTGAGGATGTTCTCGCGGTGCGGCGGGCTCGCCATCAGGTCGCGGATGGCGACGGCCACCGTCTGGTCCTCCGGATAGTTGTTGCGCGCCAGGTTCTCGCCCGCCCAGCCGCTCGGCACGCCGTAGTAGTCGAGCAGCGAGAACGCGCTCGAGCCGTCGGGGCTCTGATGCGCGAAGTAGCCGCGCGTGGCCATGTCGTTCGAGCGGATCTGCGCGACGTACGTTACGCAGCCGTCGGCCGCGAGCGGTCCCATGCCGTTCTGGGCGCGCGCGCCGTTGATCGCGTCGAAAAGCGCCAGCGCGTAGCCATTGATCGAGGCGGTGGGGCAGCCAGCCGCGGGCGCCGCGGCGACGACCACAGATGCGGCCGGCTGCGGCTCCGAGGCTGGCGGCGCGCCCGGCTGGTAGCCGCCCTGCTCGGCTGCGACGGTCGGGACGGAAGTGGGCGGGACAGGGGTGAACGTCGGAGTCGGCTGGAGCGCGGCGCTCAGCCAGACGAGCCTGGCTCGAATCTGGGCGGCATCCGTGATCGCGCCAAGCTTGGGGATGTCGGGCCCATCCTCGTAGGCCGCGGCGTTATCGGCCGGCGACTGGCTCCAGGCCCCGCCCAGCAGGAACACGGCGGCCACGAGCAGCATGCCGATTCCCAGTACGAGTGCGGTCAGCCGCACGGCGCGCCTGCGCGCACCAGCGCCGGCCCTTATGTCTAGCTGCTGCTCATCGTAGTTCATTTATGTCACCTTGAAAGCCTGGACCCGCAGGGTTCCCCGTACGTGTGCCAACCAGAGGAATATCGGCGTCTGAGCTGGAGACCTTGAGGGTTCCGACCTACGTCGGAGGGTCTAGGGGCTTCTGTTAGGAAGGCTTGACAGCTAGAATCGACGCGGCTAGACTAGAATGTCGGCGCCTAACGAAGAGCGTACGTCGGTAGGCCAGAGGCCCCCGACCGAGATGACCGCCGGCCGAGTGGGATCCGCTCCCCGCCACAGGCGGGGAACAAGTCCCACGCCGGGTCAGGCTCCGGAACAGGCCCTTGGCCTCGGACTTTGTCTTCCGAAGGGCGCGGTAGAGAAGCGTTATGCCAACGATCAATCAGCTGGTACGCAAGGGACGGAAGCCGGTCACCAAGAAGACCAAGGCCCCCGCCCTACGCTTTACCTACAACGCCATGAAGAACCGGCTGCAGCGCGGCAAGGGCTCGCCGCAAAAGCGTGGGGTCTGTACACAGGTGCGAACGATGACGCCGAAGAAGCCCAACTCCGCGCTGCGCAAGATCGCCCGCGTCCGCCTGACGAACGGCATCGAGGTGACGGCGTACATCCCGGGCGAAGGCCACAGCCTGCAGGAGCACTCGGTCGTGCTGATCCGCGGCGGCCGCGTGAAGGACCTGCCGGGCGTCCGCTACCACATCGTCCGCGGCGCCCTCGATTCGCAGGGCGTCTCGGGCCGTCAGCGAGGACGCAGCAAATACGGCACCCGTAAGGGCGGCACGCCTGGCGGCGGCGCGTAGCCCGGTGCAGAGTAGCTAGGACACATCGCAGTACGCCTCGTGACCGCGAGGCGGCTTGCCTACAGATAGAGGAACAGCGTCATGCCGAGACGGACTCGGGTCGTGCGACGGGCTGTGCAGCTGGATGCCAAGTATGGCAACCGCACGCTCAGCATGTTCATCAACAAGGTGATGACTCGAGGCAAGAAGAGCACCGCTGAGCGCATTGTCTACAAGGCGCTCGACGACATCGAACGTCAACTGCACCGGCCGCCCGTCGAAGTGTTCGAGGAGGCCGTGCGCAACGCCACGCCGATGGTCGAGGTGAAGGCGCGGCGCGTGGGCGGCGCTACCTATCAGGTGCCGGTGGACATCCGGCCGGACAGGCGCATGGCGCTCGCGCTCCGCTGGCTGCTGCACTCGTCCCGCTCGCGCAAGGGCAAGACGATGGCGGAACGCCTGGCATCGGAGCTGATCGATGCGGCGAACAACCAGGGAACGACCGTAAAGCTGAAGCAGGACACGCATCGCATGGCGGAGGCGAACCGGGCGTTCGCTCATTATCGTTGGTAGGAGTGTCATGGGGCCGGCCGTCGGGCGGCCCCAAACCTTTGTAGAGATGGCAAGAGAATATCCAATCGACCGGGTGCGCAACATCGGCATCATCGCCCACATCGACGCCGGTAAGACGACCGTTACCGAGCGCGTGCTCTTCTACACCGGCCGCACGTACAAGATCGGCGAGGTGCACGAGGGCACCGCGGTGATGGACTGGATGGCCCAGGAGCGTGAGCGCGGCATCACGATCACCGCCGCCGCGACGAGCTGCAACTGGCGCGATCACCAGGTCAACATCATCGACACGCCCGGCCACGTCGACTTCACCGTCGAGGTAGAGCGCAGTCTGCGCGTGCTCGATGGCGGCGTCGTGGTGTTCGACGCGGTGCACGGCGTCGAACCGCAGTCCGAGACGGTCTGGCGCCAGGCGGACCGCTACCGCGTGCCGCGCGTCTGCTTCGTCAACAAGATGGACCGCATCGGCGCCGACTACTGGCGCACGATCGACATGATCGAAGAGCGGCTCGAGTCGCACCCCCTCCCCGTCCAGATCCCGATCGGCATCGAGGTTGACTTCGTCGGCGTGATCGACCTGATCGAGCAGAAGGCCTGGACCTTCCCTGAAGACCAGGCCGACGACCCGATCGAAGGCGTGATCCCGGCCGGGCTAGTCGAAGAAGCGAAGACGCAGCGCGACCGGCTCATCGAGCGCGCCGCAGAGCTGGACGACCAGCTTATGATCAGCTACGTCGAGGGCCACCCTGTCACCGCGGCCGAGCTGCGCAAGGCGCTCCGTCGCATTACGCTCGCCAGCAAGGGCACGCCGGTCTTCTGCGGGGCGGCACTGCGCAACAAGGGCGTGCAGTTCCTCCTCGACGGTGTCATCGACTTCCTGCCCGCGCCGAACGACGTCCCGCCGATCGTCGGGCATGAGCCGGACAAGGGCGAGCTGCTAGAGCGCTCGGCGAAGGACGAAGAGCCGTTCTGCGCGCTGGCCTTCAAGATCGTCAGCGACCCGTACGTCGGTCGGCTCGCCTACTTCCGCGTCTACTCCGGCCACGCCGCCGAGGGCGACGCGATCATGAATACCGCGCAGCACAAGAAGGAGCGCTTCGGGCGGCTCCTGCGCATGCACGCCAACAAGCAAGAAGACGTCAAGGAGGTCTTCGCCGGCGACATCGCCGCCGCGATCGGGCTGAAGAACACCTTCACCGGCGACACACTCTCTGACGCGGCCCACCCGATCATCCTCGAATCGATCCGCTTCCCCGAGCCCGTTGTCGCACTCGCCATCGAGCCGAAGACGAAGGAAGACCAAGACCGGCTAGGCGAAAGCCTGCGCAAGCTGGCCGAAGAAGACCCAACGTTCCGTACGCGCTACGACGATGAGACCGGCCAGACCGTCATCACCGGCATGGGCGAGCTCCACCTCGAGGTGATCGTTGACCGCCTCCAGCGCGAATTCCGCGTCGAGGCGAACGTCGGCCAACCGCAGGTCGCGTTCAAGGAAGCGATCCGCCGCCCGGCGCGCGCAGAGGGCCGCTTCGTCAAGCAGACCGGCGGCCGCGGTCAGTTCGGCGTCGCGGAAATCGAAGTGCACCCGCGCGAACGCGGCGCCGGCTTCGAGTTCATCGACGCGACCAAGGGCGGCTCGATCCCGAAGGAGTACATCGGGCCCGTCAAGGCCGGCGTCACGCAGGCGCTCGATAGCGGCCCCGTCGCCGGCTATCCGGTGATCGACGTGTCGGTCTCATTGATCGACGGCCAGTACCATCAGGTCGACTCGTCGGAGATCGCGTTCCGTAGCGCGGGCATCCTGGCCATGCGCGAGGCGCTGCACCGCGCCGACCCGGTGCTGCTGGAGCCGATCATGAAGCTCGAGATCATCACGCCGGAGGAAACGTTCGGCGACGTGCTCGGCGACGTCAACAGCCGGCGCGGCCAAATCCTCGGCATGGAACAGCGCGGCAAGCTCCAGGTCATCCGCGCCACTATTCCGCTCGCGGAATCGTTCGGCTACGCGACACAACTGCGCTCGCTCACTCAGGGGCGCGGCACGTACAGCATGGAGTTCGACCACTACGCGGAGGTGCCGACCGAGGTTGCGAACCGCATCTCGGGCGGCAGCAGCAAAAGAGAGCCGGTGAGGGCCTAACGCATGCCCCAGCAGAAGATCCGCATTCGCCTGAAGGCCTACGACCACCGGATCCTCGATCAGTCCGCTGAGCAGATCGTGGAGGCCGCCGAGCGCACCGGCGCCGCCGTCGCGGGCCCGATCCCCCTTCCCACGCACATCAAGAAGTTCACCGTGATCCGCTCGCCGTTCATCGACAAGGACTCCCGCGAGCAGTTTGAGATCCGCACGCACAAGCGCCTGATCGACATCCTGAACCCCACGTCGCGCACCGTCGACACGCTGATGCGCCTGCAGCTGCCCGCCGGCGTCGACATCGAGGTGAAGCTGTGATCGAGGGGCTGCTCGGCCGCAAGATCGGCATGATGCAGGTCTTCGATAAGCAGGGCCGCCTGCGCGGCGGCACCGTCATCGAGGCGGGGCCCTGCGTGGTGACGCAGATCCGCAACGAGCAGCGCGACGGCTACGTCGCGCTCCAGGTGGGCTACGGCACCGTCAAGCGGCCGAACAAGCCGATGCGCGGCCACATGAAGCGCCTCGGCGACTTCCGCCACCTGCGCGAGTTCCGCGCCGACGACCCGGAGAGCCACAAGCTCGGCGAGCGCATCGGCGTGGAGCTCTTTCAAGAGGGCGACCTCGTCGACATCACCGCGAACAGCAAGGGGCG
>JBIOYF010000049.1:0-6330 GCA_044870035.1 Dehalococcoidia bacterium | reverse complement strand
CGGCGTCGGTATCGACATTGGTGGTGATACGCGTCTGGTTATTGCCGTCGGCATCCATGACGTAGATCTCGTAGTTGCCGTCGCGCGTGGACGTGAAGGCGATCTTGCCGTTGGCGCCGGGGAATGACGCGTTTGTCGTGTGGGTCGCCAGCAGCCCGCTCAGGGCCGCAAGCATGAGCAGGATGGCCGTTGCCCGTCCCATGTCCGGTTCCCCGCCTCCACCTGGGCGCATGTAGCGACGGATACATGCTACGTCCGTGGTCAAAAGCTGTCAACTCAGGCTTGCGCGCGCTGTCTAGAAGCTATCGCCAATCTCCCCTCTCCCGCATGCCGGAGAGGGGAGCAAGGAGTGAGGCTAGTTCACCTAAGCCGCACCGTCAGGATCTCGTTCGGGCGCAGCTTGAGGGGCGGTTCATCTGCAGGAAGGCGACGCGTCCGGGCCGTCGCGGAGGAGCAGCTCGCTCATGGCGGGGGAATGACAACACGACCGAGGAGGGGTCGAGGGGCAACGGTCCGGCTTGTCGTCGCCTTTAGTGGCGACTACCGTTCGGGCTGTCTTTCGGCTTTGGCGTGTAACGACGACGAACTCGGACGCTTTCACGTGCTCCTGAATGATCTTCGACGAGATCCTCCGCCGCGAGCGTTGGTGAACTCTTTTGACTGGCCGGATCCAGTGTGCGTCGCGGACTTGCCGCGCGCGGAGCCTTTCGCACTCGCGCTGCCGCGCTAACGCTTGACGCTCTTGGCCTGAAAAGGTAGGTGCCTCCTGCTACAAGGGCTGTTCCCACTACAAGCGCGCTGAAGAAGACTAGGCCAAAGACTGCAGCACCAACAAGCGCTGCGATTCCGTAGGCCGCGTCTATGCAGTCGGCATCCGAAGTCAAGCAAGAACGGACCTGGTTGCCGTATTCCACATTCGCTCGAATGGCGGCCCAGACGACAGCAACTGCGAACGCTACGAAGGACATGCCAATCCATTTCATGTCCGCAACTCCAAGAATCTAAACTACAGCCGTACTCCATGCGCCGCCTTGGCGCCCACAAGCTCGGCACGCGCCGCAATCATAACATAGGCCAGAAGGGCGAAACTGGCTGATGGATATTCAACTGCCCAGATGCTGGGATACCATGATGCACAGAAGAAGGGACGGATCATGCCGGGAAGACGGACCGTGGAGCGGTTCGGTTTCAGGGTCAGCGTAAGGCCAGCCTTTTGGTTGCGTCGCTGGACACGATTTCCATTCTACTTCGAGAGCCATAATCCATCCTTCGACCTAGATATCACGAGAACTAGTAAGGGCGATTGGCCGACCCTGGCGGTCACAATCGAAGTCGCATTCGCGGATCAGACTACTACTCACTTCATGTTTGACGAGCCAAAGTTGGCGATTGGCCAGTCGATAGTACACAGGCTGCCCACCATTTATACTGCCCACCCTGGGCAAACGATCATTCGCTTCCTACTCGCCAACAGCTGGCGTGACCAGCCACCAATTTGGGAAACCCTTTACTCATACCAAGTCCGCACGGAGGAACAACTTTGGCTCGGACTCATCGGCCCACTTGTCGGCGCAGCGTTTGCGGCTGCCTTCACGCTTCTCGGTGTCCTCATCGAACGTACGTGGCTCGGTGGTTAGGTTACGGGGCTTCGGTACATGCAGCGACGAGATTCCTCGCTGCGCTCGGAATGACGTTCGTTTTGCGACATCAGACATCATTCACTTAAATCGCAGCGTCAGGATCTCGTTCGGGCGCAGCTTGAGGCGGACCGAGCCGTCCGCAACGTCCGCGGCGCGCAGAACGTCTTCCTTCATGTCGATGACTTCGGCGCGCGACCAGCGCTCGCCGAAGCTGATGCGCCCGCTCGACGCGCGGTTGAGCGTGTTGTACACGCGCACGACGGCGCCTTCGCCGTCCTCGCCGCGTTTGAGCGCGGTCACGACGAGGCCGACGCCGTCGACATCGAGCAGGGAGGCGCGCGCGGGCAGCCGGCCGGTGCCGTTGCGGCCGTAGCGCGCGCGCAGCGGCGCGGCGAAGCGATGCGCCTCGGCGTAAGCGCGCTCCCAGCCGCCGGTGTGCGGGATGATGCTGTACTCGAAGAGGTGCTTGCCAATGAGCTGCGCGCCGGGCGTCGAGAGCGGCGGGCCGGCGTGGCCCTTGCGCGACGGAAAGTCCATGCGCGAGAGCCAGCCGACGCAACGCAGCAGCGTCAGCGCGATCGTAACGCCGGTCTTGGCGGGCAGCGCTTCGTACTCGGGCAGGCCGCGGTTCGCGATCATGAGGCCGCCCTTACCGTCGTTCACATCGACAAACGTCTTCTGCGGCTGATAGCCGGAGGGCTGCTCCAGCCACGTGCCGTCGGCCTGCGGCAGCGCGATCGTGCGCGTCACGACGCCGAAGTGCTGCTCCGCGTGCGCGACGTCCGTCTGTACGCCAGAAGGGAAGTACGCGCGCAGACGGTGGTCCTCGGCGTTGTTCTCGAACTCCGTGCGCACGTCGATGCGCGGCACGCCGGGTGACAGGCTGACGAGCACGCGTACCGGGCACGCCACGGTCTTCGCGACGCGCTGCCGCTTCTCGTTCAGCTTGGCGGGCAATTGATACGTCATCTTGATCTCGAGCGTCTGGCGCGCGGGGCCGTCTTCGATGAGGCGGACGTTCGGCGGCGCGGCGGGCGCGTCGACCAGCGGGTCGGGATCGGTCGCGCAGTAGTTGTACTCGTCGCCGCGGTCGCCGCCGTCGACGAGGCGGTTGAGGCCGCGCAGCTTCGCGCCGGTGCGCTTGTCCTCGACCCGCAGCGTACCGTCCCTGGGATCGGCGCTGACGCTGAAGATGCCGTTGTCGATTTTCGGCGCTGCTTTCTTCTTCGCGGGTCGGGCTTCAGCCCGACCGGGCCCGTATTCCACTTTGTACGTCCGGTAGCCGAAGCCGGGCACTTCGCGCGCGACGAAGCCGATCGCGCTGCGCGGCCGGCCGAGGATGAGCGGGTCTGCTTCGTGTTGGACGAGCTGGCAGTCGTGCCGCCTTCCGGCGTCGTCGATCAGCGCGACCGGTGTCGCGTCGCGCACCGCAGGCACGGTTGTCGTGACGTAATCCGCGCGCGCGCCCGGCAGCGGGTTGAAGACGAAGACGCGGTCGGCCACGCTCTGCGCGGCGATACGACGCATCGCCTGCTGCGTCAGGTCCTCCGCGACCTGCTCGCACTGGTCGAAGCGCGGGCGCATCTCGTCGTGCGTCTGATCGACGCTGCAGCCGCAGATCGAGTCGTGCGGCTGGTTCTCCAGGAGCAGCCGCCACGCGCGGTCAAGCAGCCCCCACTCCGACCGCACCTCGCTCGGGTGCGGGCTGGTCGGCCCGGGCGCCGGCGCCGGCTCCAGCCACATCTCGCCCAGCTTCGCGCGCGCCAGCTCCGACCAGAGCGTCAGCGGCTCGGCCCAGCGGGTGAGCGCCTGCTCGCAGTCGAACGTGCGCTGCTTGATCCACATGCGCGCCGAAAGCACGCCCGGCAGCACGTGCGAGAGCTGCCCGCTGCGAAACTCGCCGCGCCGCTTGGTCAGCGAACGCGCCTCGATGAGCGGCTGCAGCTCGTCGAAGAGCTGCGGCAGGCTGCCGATGACGAGCTCTGCGTCGTCGATGCGCGCGTTGTACGCGCGGACGAGGCGCGACAGCTCGCGCTGCGGCGGCGTGTGGTCGCTGCCCCACATCAGTAGCAGCTCCGGCACGCTCAGGTACGGCTGGAGCAGTCCGCGCACGAACTCGACCTTCTCGATGAACGCGTCTTCGTCCGTGGGGAATGGCGCGCCGATGCCGTAGCCGCCGCGGATGTGCTTCGTCAGCACCGCGCTGCCGTCCGGCGATTCCCACGCGAACTCCGTCGTCTTGAGCGACGCGTCCGTGCCGCGCCAGAAGACGCAGCGGTCGATGCCGAAGCCGCGCGCGATCGCGGGCATGTGCGCGATCTGTCCGAACGGGTCAGGGATATAGACGACGTTCATCACAGCGCCCAGCTCGCGCGCGACGCGATGTCCGCGCAAGATGTTGCGCACCAGCGCCTCGCCGGAGGGGAGGAACTCGTCCGGGATGACGTACCACGGCCCGGCGGCGAGCCGGCCCTCGCGCACGTAGCGCTCCAGCTTCTCGCGCCGGTCCGGCCGCACGTCGAGGTAGTCCTCGATCAGGATCGTGTGGCCGTCGAGCATGAAGTGCTTGTAGTCGGGATCGTTATCCAGAATGTCGAACAGGAGATCGAAGAAGCCGACGAGCCGCGTGCGATAGCGCTGGTAGGGCAGGTACCACTCGCGGTCCCAGTGCGTGTGCGGCACCAGGACGATGCGCAGGCGGTCGCTACCAGTGCGAGTGGTCATTGCGAGTCACCGCCGACCTTGTCACCCCGAGCGAAGCGAGGGGTCTGACCCCATTCGGGTGCGCCTGAAGATCATCCCAGTCCAAAGTTAGATCGCGCCAGTACGGATTCAACGAGCGGATGATATCCAGCTTCTTGCTCCGTCGCCAGGCCTTGATTTGCTTCTCCCTGGCGATTGCATCTCTCACGTCAGCGTATGACTCGTAGTATACGAGTCGGCCAATGTTGTACTTCTTTGTAAAACCTTTATAGAGCTTCTCCGTGTGCTCGTAGGCCCGGCGCATCAGGTCGTTTGTCACTCCTGTGTAGAGCGTTCCCGACTCGTTGCACATGATGTACACGAAGTATTCACGCATATCTAGAAGGGTCAGATTCCTCGCTGCGCTCGGAATGACAATCGCAGTTCTCACGTCGGTCGTAGATAGATCGGGTTCGCCAGCACGTGGACGACTTCGCCGCGTTCCGGGCGGCCGCGCAGCCCCATAATCTCGGCGCGAACGTACGCCTCCTGTTCGAGCCGCTGCGTGAACTCGACGGTCGCCTCCGTCGTGTCCGCGACGACCTGCTGCCAGAGCAGCCCGTTCTGGACCAACCGTAGCTTCTTCTCCGGCGGGCCGCGGTAATGTAGCCGGAACGTCACGGGCGTCCCCTCCGGTGCTTCGATCGTGTCGCCCGCCATGTAGGAGCGCCCGTCGCACAGCGCGGTGTACTCGAGGAACGGGCCGCCCGGGTCCTCCGAGACGAAGACGTGGCCCGCGCGCACAGCGTCGATGACGTTCGCCTCGCTCAGCGGCTCCTGCGCGTAGACCCAGGTGCAGGGCGTCCCCAGCGTCCACGGCTGGGCGAACTGCGCGGGCGCGATCGAGTGGCAGTCGCTGCCGCCGACCGCGACGACGCGCGCGCCCTTGCGCAGGCGCTCCTCCCAGAACGCGAGCGACTCCTCATTGAAGAAACGCCACGGCCCTTGCCACGCCTCGGTGACGCGAAAGCCCTCGGCGTCGACGAACTCCCAGGGCCAGCCGCGCTTCGGGTGGTTCGGCGAAAACAGGCCGCCCCGCTCGTGCACCCAGTCGATCGTCTGCGACATGCTCGCGCCGTCCGTCGCGCGGAAGTCGACCCAGCAGCCCAGCCCCCAGACGTTCGCGTGGCCCCAGAACGTCGTCACCTCTTCGCCGGGGATGAGCAGCGCGCCGCTCTCCGGCGGACGCGCCGCGATCTCCTCGAAGTGCGACCAGGTGTTGTGATCCGTGATCGCGAGGAAGTCGAGCCCCAGGCGCTCGGCCGCGACGGCGTACTCATCGATGCTGTTGTAGCCGTCCGAGTGCACGGTGTGCGAGTGGAAGTCGCCCCGGTACCAACGGTACCGTCCCGCGCCACTCGACCGCGTCTCACGCGGTCGAGGAGCAGCCAGGTGCGGCGAGTCATCGCCGGCACCGGCGTTAAGATGAGCGGAAGCATTCGTGTCCACATCAAGGTTGACGTGCACGATGTACGGCATCGCGTCTGAGTTGATGATCCGGCAACCGAGGAAGATGTTCCACGTCCCGGGCGCGATCGCGCCGCGGATGTAACCTGGCGTCGCGTCCGACGGCGTGAGATAGAAGTTGCGCCGCGAGCTGCCGCTCCAGCCGCGAAAGCCGCCGCTATGCATGTCCAGGCCGCGCTGATCGAAGATGCCGATGTCGACGACGTCGTCCGCACCCCACTCGGGCTGTTTCAGCTCTTCGCGCGTGAAGTGGTAGGACACCTCGATGCGTTTCGTGCCGGGCGGTACATCGAACGGCAGGTAGCGGAAGGGCAGGTCCGGCGCGCCGCGCTTGAAGAAGCCATCGAACGAGTATTTCTGGCGCATCGCTAGCGAATTACTCCCTCCTCGCGCATCGCGGCGATCTTGTCGTCGGCGTAGCCGAGCGACGACAAGATCTCGTCGTTGTGCTGGCCCAGCATCGGCGAGGGGCCCTGCACCG
>JBIOYF010000048.1:0-12599 GCA_044870035.1 Dehalococcoidia bacterium | reverse complement strand
GCCGCTGGAGGCGCCGTTAGCTGCGCTGTGACCACGGCGGGGGGCCTCAAGTGTTGGGGGGGGAACAGCGCGGGCCAGCTGGGTGCAACGACAACTGAGGGGTGTACCATAAACATCCCCGGCAGCTTGCCTCAGCCCTGCAGCACTACCCCCCTGGACGTGACAGGGTCGACCAGTGGTATAGCCCTCGTGGACATAGGAGACTTCCACACGTGCGCGCTGACCATGGTGGGTGGACTGAAGTGCTGGGGGTCGAACATCGCGGGCGCGCTGGGCACTACGACAACCGAGGAGTGTACTTCTCCCTCTCCGGGCATCCCTCCTGAGCCCTGCAGCACCGTCCCTCTGGACGTGACGGGGCTGGCCAGCGGTGTAGCGGCTGTCGACGCCGGAGGCTTCCACACCTGCGCTCTGACGACGGCGGGCGGCCTCAAGTGTTGGGGGAGCGACAGCATTGGCCAGCTGGGGGCTGAGACCGCAGATCTCTGTGCCGAGTCTGTCGGGATGGAGTATCAGTTTTCGTGCAGCCTCGCCCCGGTGGACGTGACGGGGCTGGCCAGCGGCATCGCGGCTGTCGCGGCGGGAAGTAGCCACACCTGCGCGATGACGGCAGCCGGTGACGTGAAGTGCTGGGGGAGCAACAGCGCGGGCCAGTTGGGGACCGAGACTGAAGATTGTCAAACTAATTTCTCGCCGATACCGTGCAGCACCACGCCCGTGGACGTGGACGCGGCAAAGACGCTGCGGGGTGACGTCAGCTGCGACGGGCTGGTGAACAGCATCGACGCGGCGCTCATTCTGCAGCATGACGCTGGGCTCCTCATGAACCTCCCGTGCGAGGAGCTCCGGATCGCAGACCTGAACGGGGACTATCGAATCAACAGCCTCGACTCGTTACTCATTCTCCAGTACGCAGCGGGACTGCTGCCCGAGCTCCCGGCCTAAGCATTTGACGCACGGAGCGCGTCGTCACACAGGAGGCCGGTCATGCGCTACATGATCGCTCTCGCTACCCTCATCGCCTTCCTCGGCCTCGCCTGCGGCGGAGGAGGGGGAAAGCCCGCGCCCACGCAGACCGCCGCGCCGACGGCCGCGGCCTCACCGACGGCCGCGCCCGCGGCTGAGACGCTCGCATTCCTCCGCGACGGCGACGTCTGGCTGATCGACGCGGACGGCAGCAACGAGCGTCAGCTGACGCGCTTCGCCGACGCCGGCGAGGCGGTTTTGTTGTTCTCCTGGCTGAACGATGAGCGGCTCTCGCTGCGAGTTGAGGCAGCCCGTGATCCTGCGACTCCACCGCCGTCCAGCTTTACCGCCGTGCTCGTGGACATCGCCGGAACGGTGCTCTGGCAACGAGAGCTCACCTCGAACTACACGACGGGCTATGCCTTCTCTCCGGAGGGCGCGCTAGTGGTCGTCTGGGACGGCAGCCACGCGACCTTGGAGCAACTCGACGGCGAGGTGCTCTGGGAACGGGCCGCCGCGGCCGAGGCCGGTGTTGTCGCGACCTGGCGTTCCGACGGCCAGCTGCTGGCCGTTCGCGACGACGCGGCCGTCACGTTGGTCGACCGCGCAGGCCGGCAGGCGGGGAGCGTCGCGCTGCACCCAGCCTCGTTCTCCCCGGGCGGCTACCCGACATTTCGCGGGCTGGTCTGGTCGCACGACGGTGCAACGCTCGCCTTCGTTGACGGCGAGGATATCGTCGTCCTCTCTGGGGAGCAGCTGGCGGAGCAACGGCTGACATCGTTCGCGGTTGCGCCTCCCTGTGTTGACAAGGAGTGTCTCGGCCGGTCCGTCTTCGGCGAGTTCGCGTTCGCGCCCGACGGCCGGAGCCTGGCCGTCAGCGTCGCACGGGATACCGAGATCGGCGCGGTGGGCAACGCGAACTTCGCCGTTTACCGCATCGACTTGGGACCGCCTCTGCAGGAGACGCGCATCTACCCCTCGGCGTCCGATCAGAACGAATTCGGCTCCTTCCCTAACCTGGCGTTCTCGCCCGACGGCCGGTGGCTGGCGTTCGAGACTTGGGCGCACCTGAGTGCCTGCGAAGGCGGCGGGCGGGTTGTCGTGCTCCGTCCCGACGGCAGCTCAGCCCGAGCCTTCGTGCCGCAGGAGGTGCTCCAGGCGCAGCGCGCCTTCACGCCAGCCGGGCCCGACGAGCACCGTACCTGGGGCGCGTACGTCCGCGGCTTCCAGTGGCTGCCCACCAGCGACGCACTGGTGATAGCCCACGAGATGATCGATTGCAGCTACATGGGGGGCGTGACGCAGGTTACGCGCGAGGACATGACGATCTCGCGTGGCGTCAATGTGGTCCGAGCGGACGACTTCACGGAAACCAAGCTCGCCGCCGACGTCGTATCCTCCGACCTCGCGCGTTCGCCCTCGGGGCGGCTCCTCGCCTACACAACCGGGGATGTCCAGAGGTCCACGATCCACGTGCTCGACACCGAGGCCAGCCAGGGGACCGAAATCGGGCCGGGCACAGCAGCCGCCTGGCAGCCAAAGCCGTAGGAGGTACGTATGCGTTACGCCATCGTTCTCTCTACGCTCATCGCTCTTCTCGCCATCGCCTGCGGCGGAGACGGCTCGCCCGGTGGGTCATCGGGCGAAGCAGGCGGCATGGAGGGCTTCCGCGCCTTTGCTCGACAGATCGAGCAGGCGATCGCCGTCAGGGATAGTGCGTTCTTCATCGACCGGGCCGTGTTACGGAGCGAGACGTGTCCGGACGAGCCGCAGGAGTTTGGCCCGTGCGCCGGCCAGCCGGCAGGCGTGACGGTTGAGGGGATCCCGAGCGGCATCTACCAATCGGACGCCGGCGGATATCTGGCGCCGGGGACGTTCCCGGAGGAGCTCGACCGCTATGCCGGCGCGGCATTGCCCGGCGAGACCGACCAGTACGGCGACAGCGCGCTGGTGCTGTACGCTCTGGCCCGCGGCGAGGACGAAGGCAGGGAGGTGTTCCACGCCATCACCACGTCGATTGTGGACACCTACCCCACCGGCGCGCCTATCGGGTCGGTAGAGCGCGAAGCGCACATCTTCACGTTCGAGTTCCAGGACGCGCGCTGGCGATTCACCAGACTAGGAGCGGCCGTCGTCTCCAGGAGCGCGGCGGACTGGCTGTCTGGCCAGTGTGAGCAGCGCTACATCGAGTGGGAGCGCTGGAGCGGGGCCGGAGGGACGGAGACAACACGGCCGGCGCCCACGGCGACAAGCGCGCCGCAGACCGCCGCAACGTCCGAGCGCGGTGTCTACGTCGTCCGGCCGGACGGCGGCGGTCTGCGTGGACCGCTGATCCCGTTCGACCTACAGGTCTTCCGCTGGTCACCGGACAGCACCAGGGTTGCCGTCGCGGGCATCTGCGGCGCCGTCACGGTCTCGGCCGTGGACGTCGCGTCCGGCGCGGTCACGGAGGCCGCATCGTTCACGGGCGACCGCTTCCTGCACGGCCTGGAGTGGGCGCCCGACTCGACGCGCCTGCTTGTCGGCGTTGGGCCGGCGCGGGTCGAGGGTGCTGAAGCCGAGCCGCAGGCCGGGCGCTTCTCGCTCGTCAACGCCGACGGCGAAGGCGAACCGCAGGAGCTGTTCCAGGGCGAAGCCCCTGGCTGGTCGCCCGACGGGACGAAGATCGCGTACGTCGACATCGGCGGCGCTTCGGCGACGCTGAAGCTCCTCACCATCGCCGGCGGCGAGACCGTGACCATCGCGACCGGAGTGGGTCAGGCCGCGGCGGTCTGGTCGCCCGACGGCAGCCGTCTGGCGTTTCCGCTGGCGACCGGCGAATCCGAGTTGGGCCTTACTGTGATCAACGCCGACGGCTCCGGCCAGATCGCGCTCGCTCCGGCGGCGCAGAGCTTCGCCGTCGCCTGGACCGCGAACGGCCAGCGGCTGGTCTTTCTGCAGGCGGGCGCGGCTGGCGCGAGCTCGGTCGCTACAGTACCCGCCGCCGGAGGACCGGTGGAGGCGCTGCGCACCGGCTATTCGTTCGATGTCTCAGGGGACGGCAACACGGTGGCCGTCTACGACAACCTCCAGGACGGCCGCACGGAGATCGAAGTGTTCGACCTCACGACGGGTCAGTCGCGCCTCGTGTCCGGCGATCTGATGCCGGTGGGCGACACGGTCGCGCTCTCGCCGGACGGGTCGCAGCTCATCTTCAATATCCAGGACAGCGCGGCCGGCCGGCGAGATCTGTACGTGGTGAACGCGGACGGCAGCGGGCTGCGTAAGCTCGTGCAGCCAAACACGGCCATCGGCGCCGGGGCCCGCTGGTCGCCCGATGGGCGGCTCATCGCCTTCAACGACACGGTGATCACGTCCTGCATATGATCGCCGGGATGGATTAGGCATTCCGGCAAGAGGTAACATCATGCGCTACACAATCGTTCTTATTTCTCTCATCGCGCTCCTGGTCATCGCCTGCGGCGGTGCTGGTGGGAAGCAGCCGACCTCGACCGTAGACCTACGGGACACGCAAGCGCCCTCAGAAGCCCAAGCGGTGGACATAGGCGATCTTCTTCTCCGACCCGAGGACGTGCCGCCCGGGCTGGGCCAGCTTAGTGAACCAGTGGTTGGAGGCGAGGAACCTTCTGCCGAACAGCGTGCTACGTTCGGAATCGTCAACGCCGCATTCCAGGCCTACGTAGGACCGGGGCCATACCCCGAGCGAGCCGCTCGCTTCATGCAAGCGAGCGTGGCACTAGCGAGAGCTGATGACGGCGCGAAGGCGCTCTTTGCGGCCACCAAGGCAGACCTCGATCGACAGTCGATTGAGGGTTACGAAGCTCAGCCTGGATTTGACGTCCTGGAATACCATGAAGTCAGCGACCTGGCCCCTGGCGATGAGTCTCGGACGGTTCGGTACATCTCGGAAAACCCGGGGGATGCGGTCAGGTTGGAGACATATTGGTTCGTCTTTCGCCGCCAGCGCGCTGTCGCAGCACTACAGATCAAGGCGCGAGAGGGAATCGTTGGGCTGGAACAGGTGCGCACGATCGCCGCGAACTTCGACCGCCGGATCCAGGAGGGGCTCCGCCACCCAGTGAACACCCCCGCCCCGAGCGCGGCCCAAGAGACCGTCAACAAGCTACGCAGCATCGCTGATTCGTTGCCCGTCTACCCGGGCGCCACACTAGTCCAGGAGTGGCTCGATGCTACCAATCTCGACCTCCGCTTGTTTTACGCCTTGTCCGCCGACACCTCTCAGGTCATACCGTTCTATGAGGAACAACTAACGGCGGCTGGCTGGGTGCTTCAGCCGATTATCACACCCGATCAGAACAGCCCGAAGGACCAGGAAGTTCGCAGGACGTTTACGATGAACGACCTGCGCGTCCAGGTTTACCTCCGTGCGGACTTGTACACGCCCGACCCGGATGAGATCTTCGTCACGCCCGTGGCGTCTCCTCCCGCCGGTGCCGCGGGCTACGCCGTCGTGGATATTGCCTCGGTTAACTTGACTCAGTAGAAGGGCGCTAGTGCCTACACCTCCACCGTCACCTTGATCGAGCGCTGCGACTTGTCCGCAGCGATGGCGAAGCCGTTCGCGATGTCACCGAGGCCGACGCGGTGCGTGATCACTTTGCGCATGTCGTCCGCGTGGCGGCGCGCGATCTCCAGCGCGACACCGAAGTCGGAGCGGCCGTTGATGTGGCCGTACGTGATGCCGCCGATCAGCGCTACTTCCTTCAGCACGGCGAGCGTCGCGTTGACCTGCGGCTGGTTCGAGAAGATGCCCAGGACCGAGACGCGGCCGCCCGACTGCGCGAGCGCGATCGCTTCGTTCACGGTGTTCGCTACGCCGCCGACGGTCTCGACCACCACCTCGGGCCCGCGGCCGCCGAGCGCGCCTAGCAGCGCGCCGACGACGGCGTCGCCGGCCTGCGCGACGAACGTCGCGCCGAGCGCGCGCGCCATCTCGGCCTGGTGCGAGTAGCGCGCCGTCGCCAGCACCTCCTTCGCGCCGAGGGCGCGCGCAGCGACGATCGCCATCAGGCCGATCGTGCCGGAGCCGAGCACGACGACGCGCTCGCCGAACTCGAGCGCGACCTGGCGAAGGCCGTGGACCGTCACGGCCAGCGGCTCGACGAGGGCGCCCGCCTCGAAGTCGACGCCCTCCGGCAGCGGGTGCACGATGTACGCCGGCACAAGAATGTAGTCGGCGAACGCGCCGGGGAGCATCGTGCCGAGGAACTTGCGCTCGGGGCAGAGCTGCTCGCGGCCGGTGTAGCAGTACGAGCAGGCGCGGCACACCTCGACCGGCTCGATCGCGACGGGCTGTCCGGCGGAGACGTTCGTCACGCCCTCGCCTACGGCGGCGACCTCGCCGGAGATCTCGTGGCCCATGCGCAGGTTGGGGGGCGAGGGGAACTCGCCTTTGTAGAAGTGCAGGTCGCTGCCGCAGATGCCGCAGTTGCGCACGCGCACGAGCACGCGGCCCGGCCCAACATCGGGGACGGGCTCCTGGCGCAGCTCGAACTGCTGCGGTCCGGTGTAGATGGCCGATCTCATAATGGACACGTGGTGCTCCTATCGAGCAGCGCTACATCGTAGCGCGGCCGAGGACAGAGCTAAAGCTCTGTCCCTACGGGTGCTTGAAGTTCGAGGTTGGAGGCAGGGCGAATGCGCCGAAAGATCCTTCGCCCTCCACCCCGCTGCCGCCCTTCTCTTTCCCCGCCCCACTCGGCTTAGGATGACACTGTTGCTGCGGTCCGGTTTAGATGGCGGCGCGCATGGTGGGCACTGTGAGGCAAGTCTAACGCAAGCTCGCTCGATGTTCGAGGTTCGAAGTTCGAGTGTGCGAGCCTGGAACCAGCGAGAAGAGTCGAACATCGAGCTTCGAACTTCGAACTTCTTGAGCACAGCCGCTATCATTCGCTACAGACATGCGCGCCGTCAACCAACCGGAGAGCTGGTGGGGCTGGCACGGCTGGGACCAGCCGCAGCCGATGTCGATCGTCGAGATCATGCAGGCGGGCACGCTGCCGCCTCGCCTGGCCGCGGCGTTCTGGCTCGGGCTGGAGCACGGGGCGTCGTTCGTCTTCGCGGCCGACCCGCCGGGCGCGGGCAAAACGACGATCCTCACGGCGCTCCTGGCGCTGGCGCCGCCCGACATGGTGGCCTACTTCACCCGCGGCTGGGGTGAGACGTTCGAGCTGCCGCCGCCCAGCGACAAGCACCCGACCTACATCATGGTCAACGAGATGAGCGACCACCTTCCGGTCTACTCCTGGGGGCCGTACGTCGTGCGCACGTTCGAGCTGCTGGGCGAGGGCTACTCGCTCTGCACGACGCTGCACGCGGACAGCATCGAGGGCGTGCTGGAGCAGCTCGAAGAGGACAACGGCGTGCCGCGCGAGCACCTGGCGCGTCTCACGTTCGTCGTCCCGCTGGCGATCGGCCATCGCGAGGGGCAGTCGCTCCGCCGCGTGCGCGACGCCGGCGTCATCGAGCCGGACCGCGTCGAGCGGATCGCCCGCTGGGACGAGAAGCGCGACGAGTACTCCGTCCTCGAATCGGACGCTGAGCGCAGCCTGCTAGCGGGGCGCCTCGGGATGAAGGGCGCCGCCTTCGGCAAGGCGCTGGCGGAACGTGAGGCGTTCCTGCAGAAGCTCCTCTCGGACGGCGTTAGTGACATCGAGTCGGTGCAGGCCGCCGTCGAAGCGTTTCGGCGGAAGGGAGCCGGTCGATGAAAAGACCAGTACTACTCGCGCTTCTGGCTGCGCTCGTCGCGGCCGCATTCGCTACGGCGGGAACCAACGCGCAGACGCCGGACATCGAAGAGCTGGTCGCACGCATTGACGCCGAGCACCTCCGCGCGCACATCGACGCGATCGACGAGCCGCGCAACGCGTTCGCGCAGCCGGAGCGGCTGAGCGCGGCCGCGGACTACGTGCAGTCACAGCTCGAGAGCTTCGGCTACGATGTGACGCTGGACGACGTGACGTACCGTACCGCGACGTTCCCGAACGTCTTCGGCGAACAGCGCGGGACCTCGTGTCCCGACCGGACCTTCGTCGTCGGCGGCCACTACGACTCGGTCGCCCTCTCACCCGGGGCGGACGACGACGCAAGCGGCACATCCGCCATGTTGGAGATTGCCCGCGCCCTCGCCGATACGCCGCTGCCGGCGACCGTCCGCTTCGCCGGCTTTACGATGGAGGAAGATGGCCTGATCGGCAGCCGGAAGATGGCGGCGGACCTCGCAGCGCAGGACGCGCAGGTCGTCGGCATGATGTCGCTGGAGATGCTGGGCTACACCGCGGGAGCGGGTAACGACTTCCTCGCCGTGCTGGGCAACACGGCGTCGATCCGGCTGACGGACGCTGTCCACCGAGCAAGCGAGACGTACGTGCCGGGCCTTCCGGCGGTCGTCCTCAATCTGGTGGATAACGGCGAAGAGCAGCCCGACTCGCGCCGGAGCGACCACGCGCCGTTTTGGGACGCAGGCTACCAGGCGCTGCTGGTGACCGACACGGCGAACTTCCGCAACCCGAACTACCACCAGCCGTCGGACACGATCGATACGCTGGACTTCGATTTCATGACGAACAGCACGAGGGCTATGCTCGCGACGACGGTCGACTACCTGACCTACGACGCAAACGGCGACGGCCAGGCCGACGCGTGCAGCGGACCGCTTGCCGCCACGCCGACCGTCACCGGCACGCCGCCCAGCTCGGGGCCGTTTCCGATCGTCACGGTGACACCGACGGCACAGCCCGCGCTACCACCGACTGGCGACCGCCCTGTGAACAAGCACGGATGGCCCAACATCTGGGCGTGGCTGGCCATCGGAGGAGCCGTCCTCATCGGATCGGCAAGCGTGGCGCTGCGACTGCGGCGCTAGCCCAACAGCGCGGATACGACCGCGACGGTGTCCGAGAGATCCTCGAGCGCGAGGTCCGCGCCGTCGTCGCGTAGCTCGGCGACGGAGCGCTGGCCGGTCGCCACGCCCAGCGCCAGCGCGCCATTCGCGTGCGCCGCCTCGATGTCGAGCGGCGTGTCGCCGATCACCCAGACCGCGCCGGGCTTCGTCCCGTTCGACATGCGCTCGATGGCGACCGCGACCAGTCGGGAACGCTCCTCCGCGTCGTCGCCGAAGCCGCCCTCGCTGAGATGCTCGCTTAGGCCGAAGTGCACAAGCTTCATGAACGCCGCGCGGCGGAAGTTGCCCGTCGCGAGGCCCTGCACGACGCCGCGCTGCGCGAGCGCTGCCAGGAGCTGCGGGACGCCGGGCATGACGCGGCCGCCCTCGGCCTCCTGGAGCGTACGGACCAGGAGCGAGTAGTACGCCTCCTGAAAGCGCGCCAGCTCGCGTTCGAAGCGGGCGCCGCCGTCGAGCAGGCCGTGCTGCTCAAGCGCCGTCTTCAGGATCGACCAGTCGGTGCGGCCGGAGAACTCGACACGCCGGAAGCCGTCCGCGATACCGTAGAGTTGCTCGAACGCGCGCCGCATCGCCAGGCCGCCGGCGCCGCCCGAGTAGAGCAGCGTCATATCGACGTCGTAGAGGATGAGCGGCTTCACGAGTGGATTGTAGCGAGTAACGCCGCTAGCAGACACCGCATGAACCGGCGACAGCACGGCCGGCGCGGGTGATCAGATTCCCCGAAGGTGGCAGCACCGGAGGTGTTTTAGGAACGTGGGGCGGAGGAGCGGTCACGGCTCTGAGGGTTTTGAAATGACTCTGATACTCTTGACTCGACTTGACACGGGAGAGAGCATCAATTCGGGCGTATAATAGGTTCGCGAACTCGAAGCTCCGGCAGCGAAAGTACATGGCCGTGCTCACGCGCAGCACATTTCTCCTCGTCGGCCTCGGTGCCCTAGCTGCAACAACTCTCGTCGTGTGGCACGTTCGGTTATCGACGCCGACACCTGCCGAGGCCACGTTCCCTGGCTACACGGGACAGGTGGCCTTCAGGTCGGCGCGCGATCAGGCTAGCGGGCAGATCTACGTGATGAACCCCGATGGCTCGAACGTCGTGCGTCTCACTAATAGCACGGCGTCCGACACGCCGGCATCCTGGTCGCCGGATGGAGCCAAGATCGGGTTCACGAGTGACCGTGACGGGAACAGCGAGATCTATAGCATGAATGCCGACGGCACCGGTCAGACGCGCTTGACGAACAATTCGGCGTTCGATGCGGGTGGCGCATGGTCGTCGGACGGTACGAAACTGGCGTTCAACAGCGATCGTGACAGCAGCCTACAAGAGATTTACGTTATGGATGCAAACGGCGCCAACCAGGCCCGCGTGACCAACAACACCGCTCGTGATTTTGGTCCTGACTGGATGCCGGGCGGCAATAAGATCGTGTTTACCAGCGATCGCGATGGGCACTACGAAATCTATGTGATGAACGCCGACGGCAGCGGACAGACGCGGCTCACCAATAGTTCCGCCTCACAGGCAGTTACTCCCAACTGGTCTCCGGATGGCACGAAGATCGCCTACCTCAGAGACTGCACCAACGAGCCGACCTGCACGCCGGCCATCATGGTCATGAATGCGAACGGGTCAGGTTCTACACCCATCGTCACGGCGGGCACGAACATGGTATTTTGGGACGTGGCGTGGTCTCCTGATGGCGCGCGCCTCTTTGGAACGACGCTGGGCTTTCCCGTCTTCAGCACGCGAGAGATCCATTCGTGGAAGGCGGATGGCACCGATCCGCAGCAGCTGACCAACAACTCGGTCCTCGACGACTCCGTTGAGCTGCAACCGGTCGTCGGTGTCGGCGGAATCACGACCCTTCCTGAGGGGCTGCGGGAACTAAACGGGCCCGATCGGCCTTGGCTCGGCCTTGCTCTGGCGCTAGCGGCGCTTCTGCTCTTGGTGTCCTTCGGCACGCACAGCCTGCTGCGCAACTAAGAAGCCGTCAGCACGGCCTATCTCTCCTCGTTCCTAGAGAAGGGCTCGGAATAACAAGGGCTGCTACTTCTTGCGGCGGCGCTTCTTCGTGGCCGGGGGCTCGCTGAGGGTGAGATCCGGCTCGGTGGTAGCGCCAGTCGACGGCCCGCCAGACGCCGCGGCAGCCGGCTCGGGGGGCGGCGCGCCCCGCTTCGCCAGCGTCACCCGGGGCAACACCGTCGCGCCGTTCTCGGAAGGCAGCAGCGTGTTCACGACACCGCCCTGGTAGTAGAGCGGGACGAAGACCGCGCCGCGCGGGACCGCGTTCGAGAGGTTGGCCTTGAGCGCGAGCTCCGCCGAGCCGTTGCGCAGGACGACCTCCTCGCCCGCGCTGATACCCAGGTCGTGCGCGTCGTACTGGTTGATGAAGACGCCTTCTTCGCGATGGAGCTTGTCGGCGTCGGGCGAGTTGATCGCCGCGCCCTCGAGGCTGGTGTAGAGCGTCCGGCCGGTCAGCAGCGTGACATGGCCGTTCTGCGGCGCAAACGGAGCCGTCGCGACGGGCTGAAGCGCGATGCGCTCGGGCAGCGCCTCGTCGACGGCTCGCCACCTGCTCCAATCGACCAGCCCCGTCGAGCGGAAGCGGCCGTAGCGCGGCACGTTCGCGGCGATCTCGTCTGTGACGTCCCCGGCCGCGACGTAGCTGAACGGCTCATCGACGCCAAGCTTCGCGGCGAGCAGCCGCCCAAGCGCCGTCAGCGAGCGCCACGCCGGCTGCGCATCGCCGGGCGTCGCCATCGCCGGCCGCAGGCGCTGGACACGCCGGTCAGCGCTGGTGAACGTGCCTTCCTTCCCGTAGCTCGGCGCGTCGGCGAGCACGACGTGCGCGCGCTGCGCCGTCTCTGTGAGCAGCTGGTCGATGACGAGCAGGAAATCGAGCTTATCGAGCGCCTCCTGGACGCGCGCCCGGCCAGGCGCGAGCAGCATCGGGTTGTCGCCCACGACGACGAGCGCTTTGATCGTGCCGTCGAGCGCGCCCTGCATGATGCCATTGAAATCGCGTCCGCCCTCCGCCGGCGAGACGCCCATATCGAACGCGCCGTTCACGTTCGCTTCGGTCGGCATGACGTACAGGGAACGCGCAGCGTCGCGTCCGCGCAGCAGCAGCGCGACGTTCGCGGCGGCCTTCGCCGTCTCCGCGGCGAGCGCCACACCCACCGGCTTCGGCGCGAACAGCACCGCGACGCTCTGCTCCCGATCGGTCGCGGCATCGCGCAGGATCTGCGCCGCGAGCTGCAGCTTCGCGTCGTCGACGCCGGGGACGGACGTTGGGCCGTTGGCGACGGCCGCAGTGTCGCCGACCCCTTCGGCGCCGTCCTGCGCCAGCCCTTCGGCGTTGCTCAGGACCAGCAGGCGGGCGAGCGCAGCGAGCGCGGATGGCTCTTGCCCCGGCAGCGGCTGGAGCCAGACGCCGCCGAAGGGGTCAGCGAAGTCACACAGCTCGCCCCCACGAGAGCTGATCACAATGAGTCGCGCCGGCTCGCGCAGCGGGAGCTTGCGCGGATCGACGGCGTCCTTGATGCGCAGCGCCGCGATATTGTGGCTCTCCTCGAGGTCGTCCGCGACGACGAGGATCGTCTTCGCTTTCGTCGGGATGTCGACCAGATCGGCCGGCGGCGTGTCGGTGCCGAGCGCCGTCGCGACCGCGTGCGCGACCGCCCGGTTCAGCGGCCCCGCCGTGAA
>JBIOYF010000047.1:0-2834 GCA_044870035.1 Dehalococcoidia bacterium | reverse complement strand
GTACGGCGACCGCAGGCGTCTTCTTCGCGTTCTTCACCCAGTCCGACTTCTCGCGCCCGCCGGACAAGATGTACAGTGTCTCGCCCTGCAGCGCGAACCAGATCTCGATCTCGTGCGGCTTGCCGGTAACGCGACCAGCCGTCGTCACGTAGCAGTAATCTTCGTCAGTCAGCGCCATGACATCGAGGTTCGTACGTTTCTGGTTCTGTGGCTCAGCCATCGAACGTCCACACGTGCAGCTCATAATGGACGGTCTGCGCGTACTCCTGCTGCATGTCGCCGAAGCACTCGCGGCACCACGCTTCGAACTTAGCCAGGAACGCTGGGTGGATCTCCTCGGGGATCTCCCAGGTCCAGGAATCGACGCGCTTGCGCACGCTGTCGACCAGGTGCTCCGGGACGTTGCGCTCTTCGTCCTTCGCGTAGATGACGATGCGCCGCGCGCCGCCTGCGGCCTCCAGCCCTTCGGCGATCTGCTCCTGCGTCGGCCGCTGGCGCGTCGTCACGCCGAACGACGTCAAGATCTCGGCGCGCTTGTCCAGGCTCTTGCGCCACGGGTTCTCCCCCACATCGTAGTTCGCCACGTCGTGGAAGAACACGCCGCCCGGACCCAAGACCCGGCGCAGCTCTGCGATCGCCTGACGCCAGTCCGAGACGAGGTGCAGCACGTGCACCATGAGCGCGGCGCGAAACGAGGCGTCCCGCAGCGGCAGCCGCGTCGCGTCCGCGAAGGCGAGGTCCGGCGCGATGTGTCGCGGCGTGAGCTGTTCGCGCAGCCGTTCGATCATGCGCGGCGCGAGGTCGACGCCCGTGACGCGCACGCCGCGCTCCATCAGCGGCCGCGCGATGCGCCCCGTGCCGATGCCCACCTCCAGCAGCCGGTCCGTGCCAGCGGCGCGCAGCTCGGCCAGGAGTGCCTCGGTCTGCATCGCCGCGATCCGCGGCGGCAGCGCGCGCGTCTCATCGTAGATGTCGGCCGCATGGTCGAAGCTGACGCTCCCGCCGACGATCTTCTGCTGGGTCACGCGCGCCTCCGCGCCGCGAACGCCCACACGATCGACGCCGCGCCCGAGAGCGTGAGTAGCGCGACCGGCCATGCGTAGCTTGTCGTTGCCTCACCACTGCCGGCGGCCGGCAACGAAATGACCGTTGGCAATGGCGTGCTCGTGGCGGGCTCGATGCATGTGATGGCTCCGTCGATGATTTGGGGCCGGTCGAGTGGGTCTTCCGGTATGCTCGCATCGGCCCACACTTCGACGTCCGCCGAGAGGGTGCTGGTTCCCGGCATTTCGCATCGGAACACAACGTACGCGAGCACATGGTCGCCTTCCAGACCTATCGCGCTAGCGCCTGTGATCCTCACGGCCTCCGGGCCGAAGTCGTCGTAGCAAACGGATTGTCCCGGTTCATCTTTTGGCAGTGCAGTTCCCACGCATTCTTGCACTGAGAGGACGCGTGCGTCGTACACGATATCGAAGGTCCACGCTCCGATTCCTATACCACCCACGTCACGGGCCTCCGCCGCAATCGGCGCCACCTCGCCAACCTGCATCACCCGCGAGCCGATTCCTAGGATGCCAGCGTCGCGGCTCGCCGCGCCGGGATCAACCGCTCCCGCCACGAGGGCTGCCATTCCAACGAATGGTGTGGCCAAAGCAAGCGCTAACAGGAAGATTCCCTTCATCGCAGCCTCCTTGGCCCCTGGCCCTGACCCTTGACCCTTGCCTCAGATCGCTCGCCGCATGGCGCGGACGCCCGGCGTGCCGTACGCCGCCTCAAAGTCGGGGTGGCGCTTCTCGTCGATCACGACGAAGCCGCACTTCTCGTACGCGCGCTGCGCCGCGTCGTTGTTGATGAACACCCCGATGTCCGCCGTCGACGCGCCGCGCTCGCGACCGCGTTCGAGGACCTCGCCCATCAGCCGCTCGACGAGGCCCTGACGGCGGAACTCCGCCTTCGTCGCCACGTGCTCGACGATCCAGGGCTGGACTTCGCCGTGGCCCGGGATGACGTGCAGGATCGAACCGGCGCGCGCGCCGCACGCGGCGACCTCCTCGGGCGAGCGGCCGAGCTTCTGATCGGCTTCGGCCAGACCGGCCATGATATTGCCGTGCTCCGCCTCGAAGTAGCCGCACATGGCGGCCGCCGGCACGCCGTTCACCTCGGCGACGAGAAACGTCGAGTAGTGCGCGAAGTGGAGCTGCTCCGTCGTCGCGAGCGCCTCGCAGTAGCGCAACACGTTCGCCTCGTCGCCGCCCGCGAGGAAGTCGTAGAAGCCGAGCGGCAGGTGCGAGCGCCCCGCGGCCATCATCACCCACGCGACGAACGGGGCGTGCTCTCGCCTCGCCGGCACGATCTTTACCTCTGTCTGCGTCACCATACGTTGTCCTCCTTGGCCCATGGCCCCTGGCCCTTGTCCCTCGGTCGGCCCGTCTATTCTAGCGCCCTTTTGTCGTGCTGATCCTGCTCGCTCTGAGCAGAGCTTGAGGAACGGAGCTGCAACGACCAGCAGCCGGGGCGGGAAAGCCTCAGCTATGAACATCCGGCAACTTGCTATCATGGGTGTGCGATGGCGTACGCGCTGGTCATTACCATCTTTGCCGGCCTCTCGCTCTTGGCTCTGCTGGCCGGGGTCACGTACTGGGGCCGCCGCGCCGCGGGGGGCAACCTCTCGCTCAGGGGGTGGCGCTGGCAGCCGAACGCGCTGGGCTTCACGCTCCTGGCGATCGTCGTCGCGGTCGTGCTGTGGCGCATCTTCCCGGCGTTCCTCTTCCTTCCGCTCGTCGTCCCATTCTTCTGGCGCTTTCGCGGGCGGCGCTCAGGCGGACCGTTCG
>JBIOYF010000046.1:0-2149 GCA_044870035.1 Dehalococcoidia bacterium | reverse complement strand
AGGTACTTGGTCAGCCGTCCGCGCAGGTCCAGCCGGCGCGAAGGGGGACCCCAAATGTGCACCGCCAGGCCCTCCTGGTAGAGGGGCCGGAAGAATCCGAGGCCCTGGATGTGGTCCATGTGCAGATGGCTGAGCAAGATGTCGATGCGGGTAACGTCGGGCTCGATCGCGTGGCCGGCGCGCAGGATGCCTGTGCCGGCATCGAGCACGAGAACGGCGCCTTCGCCGCGCACTTCCACACACGATGTGTTACCGCCGTAGCCGACGTTCTCCGGGCCGGGGCTCGGTGACGAGCCACGCGTACCCCAAAGGGTCACTCTCATGAGGAGCTCACCTCCCAGAAGATGGCGGCGGCGCCAAGCCAGCGCCCGCCCTGGCCCTGGAGCGGCAAGGCGGTGACTTCGATATGACGCGGGTCACCGCGCAGCGACTTGCCCATGAGCCGCACGTGGACGGGACGGTGCTGCCTCACGGCGATGGTTAGCGGCAGCTGGTCGGGCGCCACGGGCCGGCCTGACTCGTCGGTGACGTGGAACATCGTGTTGATGTCGGTCAGCATGATCGTGCCGATCTCACTGAACGGCTGGCCCACAAGGGGCTCCGCGGCTTCATTGTAATAGACGAGCCGTTCGTCCGGCCCGACGATGAACAGCGGCACGCTCAGGTAGCTGGCAAGCTGGCGCATCAAGATCAGCTCGACGGCGTGCTGCGCCATGACTAACGCTCCCACAACATGCGCTGCTCGCGATAGCCGCGCGCCGCCACCGGCCAGACTTCGAACACCTCGTCGCCGTTGAGGGCGAACAGCACGTCGTGCAGGTTGATCGTCGGATCGATGTGCGACGGCCAGAGCTCGATGCGGTCGCCGGGCGCGATCGTGCTGTCCGGCGGCAGCGCGATCGAGGCGTGCTCGTCGCTCAGGAAGAGTACCGACGCGCCGTCGACGTTCTTGATGTCCGGGTTGCCGTGATCGACGGCGCACGCCTTGAGGCCGGCGTCCGTGGCGCAGAGGTCCGTTCGCGGCCGGCTGAGCACCGTGCTGAGGATGCTGAACGCCTGCTCGAACGGCGTGCGGAGCTTGGCGTAGGCGGTGTCCATCAGCACGTAGGAGCCGGCCTGCACCTCTGTGATGCCGTCCATCACGCCGGTGATGTCGAAGGTGCCGGTGCCGCCGGCGCTGACGATATCGCAGGGCAGGCCGGCGGCGCGGACGAGCTGGGCGGTATCGAGCAGGCGGCCGATCGCCTTGGCGGCGCGCGCCTCACGTTCCTCGCGATTCTCCAGCCCGACAACGTGGCCCTCGTAGCCCATCAGGCCGAGGAGCCGAACGCCGTCTGTCGCGTGCGCGCGCTGGGCCAGCGCAAGCGCCGGCTCTCCGTACGCGATGCCGCAGCGCGGCAGCCCGACGTTGACGTCGACCAGGACACCGATCGTGACGCCCTCCGCGCGCGCGGCCGGCGCCAGATCGTCCAGCGTCGCGTCGGAGTCGATGGCGACCTTGATATCGATCTGCCGCGCGAGCTTCGCGACGCGCGCAGCCTTGCCGGGGCCGAGCACCTCGTTGGCGATCAGCACGTCGTCGCAGATGCCTTCTTCGGCGATGAGCTCCGCCTCGCCGACGGTGGCCACGGTCAGCCCGGTGCACGAGCCGGCAGCGAGCTGTCGACGCGCGATCGCGGGCGTCTTGTGCGCTTTGAAGTGCGGGCGGAGCTTGCACGGCTTATCGGCGTAGAACTCCGCCATGCGCCGGATGTTCCGCTCCATGGCGGGCAGGTCGACGATCAGGGCGGGCGTGGGGATGTCTTGCGTCTTCATGGCGGTTCTAGGTTCTTGGTTCTAGGTTCTCCTTAGATGGCGTCCTCGCGGAACCATTCACCGAAGCGCTCACCGATCATAATCGTCGGGATGTTCGTGTTCGCGCGCGGGATCGACGGCATGATGCTGGCGTCGGCCACGTAGAGCCCCTCGACGCCGAAGACGCGCCCGTACTGATCGACGACGGCGTGCGCGTCGCCCGGCGCGCCCATCGGGACGGTACCCGACGGGTGGTAGCCGGAGCCGCAGGCGCGCGTCGCCCAGTCGCGCAGCTTCTCGCGGTCCTCAGCGATCTCCGGCCGGGGCCAGATCATCGCTTCATAGAGATCGCGGA
>JBIOYF010000045.1:0-10643 GCA_044870035.1 Dehalococcoidia bacterium | reverse complement strand
GGCGGCGTCCAGTCCGGCGTGTAGCAGTAGTTGTAGGCCGTGTAGCCAACCTGGATGTGTCCGTTCTGCTGGTCGAACAGGAAGTCGGCGAACTGGCCCGCGGCGTCCTTGGCCTCGACCATCCCCGCTCCGGCCATGCCGTCCGTCGCATCGAGCAGGACGACGGCATCGATCTCGACTTCGCCCCAGCGCATGCCTGCGGCGGCGCCCGACGCGACAGCCGCGTCGCTCGCCGTCATGCCGAAGAGCGACGAGAATAAGACCGGGCCCTGGCCGTGGACCGTGACCTGCACAGCGTCGCAGTCGAGAGCCGCCGACGAACACGGCGCGGGTGGCGCAGGGCCGTCGCACACCCCCGGCAACGAAGGAAGCGCGTTGGTGCAGAGCAGCTCAATCTCGACGACGCTGCCCGAACTGCCGCATTCGCTATCGACAGCACCGCTGCCGTACCCGTTAGCGCCGGCGATATCACACACCGAAGCGATCGCCCGGGCTTGATCGCCCGGCAGGTCCTGGGCGCCGGCAGCGGCCGCCAAATCGGCGACCTTCTGCACGTCGCGTCGCTCCGCCAGCCAGAGGCTCAGGTCAACCACGACGGCCGCCATCAGGAGCACGACGGTGACGATGCCAATGAACAGGAACAGCACCTGCCCTCGCTCGCTCTGCAGCCTTGCCTTCACGTACCGCTCCATTCATGCCGCGCAACAGTTCCGCCCTGAACAATCCTTCGCTTCGCTCCGGATGACACCCCGCGTCACCGGACATCCCTACGAGCACGGCGCGGCGCCTGCGATGCCGTACTCCGCTCGCGCGCTGGCAGTCGCGTTCATCGGGATGCTCGGATCGATGCTGATGCCGGGCAACGAGTTGAAGCCCGAAACATAGTTATAGCTGTAGGTCACGCTTACCTTCACGGTGTCGCCCAACCCGAAGCCACCGCCGTTATCGTCCAGGTAGCAGACATCAACGTCACTGCCACCGACGACTCCCTGCGCTTGTGCCGACGTGTAGTCCTTCACATCAGACGCCGTGGCCGGCGTCCCTGACAGCGCCTGGCCGCCGACGGCGGCGTAGCGTGCGCCTTCGCGCACCGCATGGTCGAGGACGATGCGTCGGTCGATAGCGATGCCGAAGTCGACCAGCGCGAGCAGAAAGAACAGCACGAACGGCGCGAGAAGCGCGAATTCGAGCAGCGACTGCCCGCGCTGGTTCCCGACTCTGTGCATGGCAATCCTCTGGTCAACGCCTGCCCGTTACGTTACGGGCAGGTGCTGTCAAAGTTGATGCACTCAGCGATCGCGTTCCCCATTGTCGTGAACGCGTTCGTTCCGGTGGTACCGACCAGTATTGCCGCGAGGACGGCGACACCAGCGGCGATCAGGCCGCCGAGCATCGCGTACTCGATCAGGTCCTGGCCCAGCTCGCTCTTCACCCGTGAACGCAGGTAGCCTGTGGCCGATCTGGCCAGCAGCATTCCGTTACCAATCAGTGCAAACATTCCTTAACCTCCCTGTGTTCTGGTTGTTGGTCGCTGGTTGTTCGTTGTTGGTTCACTCGTCTTAGCTGATCACCTCCTCTCTGGTTGCCAGTTGTTGGTTATCAAGATGCGCCCCTAGATCCGCGGGGACGGGCAGCGTGAGACAGAGCGCGAGATCGTCGGGGCCCAGGAGCTCGGCCCAGACCAGGCCGCCCTGCTGCCGCAGGTCGCGCGAGATGGCGCTGAGCGTCTTCGTCTCGTCGCGCAGGGCCTCCGCGAGTTGTGACGCGTCGCGCCGGCCCCGGCGGGATGCGCCCGCGTGGATGCGCAGCGACCACTCCTCGCGGCCGCTGCGCGCTGCCACGTCGACGAGCGCGCCCCGAGGGGCCAGCGCGACGCTCAAACGGAGGAGACTGACCACGGCGCGGCGAATGCGGGCGGGGTGCGCAATGACGGCGATAGGGCCTTCCACCACCGAGCTGAAGCGCTGCTGCTTTCGTCTCGCCTGGGCATACACTGCGGCAGCCGAGCTTTCGATCAGCTCTTCAACATCCACCTCTTCGATATGCGCTGCCGCGCCGTGGTCGCTGTTTCGTTCATCGCCCGCGCACGAGCTGACGGTCGCGTCGACGAGGCGCGAGACCTCGCGCGCGTTCGTCGACGCCGGCACGTAGCGCAGCGTTCCTCGGCCTCCGGGCCGTACGGAGAGGAGGCGGGCGCTGGGGCCGCCGACGAAGATGCCGTGCGGCGGCAGCGCGATCCCGCGCAGCGCGTCGGCCACTTCGGCGGCCTCCTTGTTGTCGCGGACGCGCAGCGCCATCACATCGAAGCGCTGCGCGGTGAGCAGGCGGCGTAGCTCGGCCGGCGTTCCGGCGGCGCGCTGCGAATGGCCGGCTTCCTCCAAGCTCTTCGCCAGCGCGCGCCGCCAGCGGGCGTCGCGCGCGTAGACCGCCACATGCCCCAGCGTGACCGGCACTCGGTTGATAACGTTCGCCACCCCCAAAACCTCCTTGCTAAGGAGACGCCTGGGGCTAGCGTATAGGGGAAGACCCTGACGCTGATATTCGAAATCGGCAGGAAAAGCGCTAGAGTTCTTTGACGCTGATCACTAACGAACGTTAGAGGTCGTTAGAGTGCGGGCCACAGACTACGCAGATGGCACAGATGGTCCTTTGTTCGCCGCACCGCCCGGCGACAGAGCCACAGATGTGAGTGCGTGATCGACCCTCACCCCAACCCCTCTCCCGCGAGCGGGAGAGGGGAGCTAGAAGCCGTGAACGGCTGCGCAAGCAGCGATAGGGAGAGCATGAGGGGGAAGAAGCGGATCGGGTTGCTTATTACCCGCCGAAAGTTGGCGCCACGTGGAGAGGGCCGGTTGCGCTGGCGGCGGCACCCGCTACGTGCAACCGATAGCCGACGCCCCATTCGCTCAGGACCAGCTGGGGGCGGTTCGGATCGTCTTCCAGCTTCTCGCGCAGGTAGCGGATGTAGACGCGCAGGTAGTGCCGCGAATCGACGTACTCCGCGCCCCACACGCGCGACATCAGCGTCTGGTGTGTGAGCACCTTCCCGGGCGCGGAGGCCAGCACCGCGAGCAGGCGGAACTCGATAGGCGAGAGGACGACCCGGCGTCCGGCGCGCAGGACGGAGTGGTCGCTGGGCGAGAGCGCGAGATCGCCGATCGTGCGCGCCTGATCGAGCGCGGGCGTTCGCTGGACGCGCCGCAGCATCGCCTCGATGCGCGCGACCAACTCCCGCTCGCCGATGGGCAGCACGAGGTAGTCATCGATACCTGTGGCCAGCGAACGCGTGACCGCCAGCTCGTCGGCCAGCTCGGAGAGAACGACGACCGGGCTCTCGGTCTCGCTGCGGGCTGCCTCGCAGGCCGCGATGAGCTGCTCGATGTCGCGCGGCGCCGCGAGCAGAACGAGGGCCGGGCGCAGCTCTTCGATCCAGCCCTTGCCGGAGAAGACGGGGCAGGTCACGACTTCGTAGCGGTCGAAGGGCAGGCGCTGGACGAGCGCCGCGAGCTGGGCCGGCTCCGCGTAGAGCAAGAGCAGCCGGGCGCGCGCGGCGTCCCGGTGCGCTTCCCTGTCCGATGCGTCCACGTCCGCCTCCCTGCGCTCGCTACAGACACGACGACCGCCCATCCTCGGCGGCCGCGCAGAATCGTCACTTTACGATAAGCGGCGAACGCGGCGGAGCCAAGACGCGCGGGTTCGCGCGTAGGGGAACGCCCTAAGAACACGCTTCGGTAATGGGGGAGACGTTTGATCACGCCGGCTACGGAACCGGGCGCAGCGCGAGGATGGGAGTGCTCCCGACGTGGCACGGGGTGCCCGTGGCTGGCGCAGGGTGCCAATTGGGACTGTTATGTACCCGCAAGCTCCAGGATGAAATTGTTATGACGCAGGCAGCATCCTGGTAGCTAAGCTTGAGCTACCCTCCCCGCCAGCCCGCCCACGGCTGGGAACCTCGGCGGAGGGCTTGCAAGACAGGTAGAGGTGGGGCTATACCCACCCAGGCTCGACTACCTATAATGCGCATTAGGGTAGTGCGCGCAGTAGGGGCCGCAAGCTGAAGCCCCGGAAGGGTTGGTTTTGCAAATGAAAGCTTCGAGAGGCATGAAGCTAGCCCTCTTCGGGCTGGTGGGAGGACTGCTCGGCGGACTCCTCCTCGTGGCGCACGTGTTAGCCGCGGTAACGGGCACACTCGGCGTCGGATCAATCACGCTCGCTCCGGGCGATCAGGGATCTGTGAGCGTCACGGCGAGCGTTCCGAGCCCAGGCCTCGGCGCCTGGACCGTCGACGTCATCATCGGAGACCCAGCACAGGTGTCGGTGCTGAGTTGCAGCGCCACCGCGGATAGCGTCTGTAACCCGCACTACCAGGGCGGCAAGGTCCGGTTCGCCGGGGCCACCGCGATGGGACACATAGGCCAGATCAATTTGGGTACGATCACACTTCGGTGCGCGAGTTCGGAAGGCACCAGTGCGCTCGACCTGGACACGGTTGGGTTTGCCGATGCGACAATTGGTGGCCCGGTTGAGATCGCGGTAACGATGAGCCCCGGGTCGGTACGTTGCAACCGCGCCGAGGCTACGGCTGGCGGCCCAGGCGCAACGGCCACAACAGCAGCGAGCGGCCTTCCGCCGACCGGGACCGGCGGCGCTGGTGACACGACTTCACTCGGTTCGATGATTGCAGCGCTGACCGGGCTTGGCCTCGCCGCCATCGGCGGGTACAGCGCTCTGCGTCTGCGCCGGCGCCGCTCGTAGCGCAAAAGGATCGCGGACACCCAGTCGAGAGGCCCCCGTAGTAGGGGGCCTCTTCTGCTGTCCTCTGTCAGGCTTCGTGAGCGTCCCGTTGCGTAACGGAGCGACCGGCGGGCCTAGTCAAGGGCCTCAATCGAAATGTTATGCAGCAGCGGGGTAATGCCGCAGAAGGAAGCGAACGCGTCCATAAAACCAATGACGCGCACGCGCTGCCCTGCGGAGAATCCTGTGGGGTCCCAGAGCACCAGGCGCTCCGGTCCTGTATCCAGGGCGATGCAGAATGCCTCTACGCCGCGCACGATGACCAGCGTCCCGACGAACTCGCGGACAGGGGGGAGGTGATCGATCAGCCTCGCTGCGTACTGAAGGATGAAGGTGGCGTCGATGCTATTCATCCGGGCGTCGCCATTGATGTCGCCGAGCCGGCCGCATGCCAGCGACCTGACCAAGCCCGCGTCGTGCTGTAGGACGAGAGCAGCGTCGATCGTGTTGACCGTCCCGTTGCAATTGACATCGCCGACGAGTCCGACGGGGGTTGCCGTCGGAGTCGCTGTGTTTGTCGGTGATGCCGTCGGGCTGGGAAGGGTCGCGGTCGGCGTCTCGGTGCTTTCCGGCGGCACGGCGGTCGGCGTCTCGGTGCCTTCCGGTGGTACGGCGGTCGGTGTCTCGGTGCCTTCCGGTGGTACGGCGGTCGATGTGAGCGTTGAGGTGGCCGTCGGGACGGGACCTACGGCTGTTTCGGTTGGTGTAAGCGTGTTAACCGGCGTGTCTGTCGAGGTTGGCGTGAGCAAGCAGGGGAGCCCGGGGACGCCGGACGGACAGGGAGTTGAACAATCAACGCCTGGGACCGCCGTGGGCAGCACGCACGTGGGCAGCGGAATGCCCGCGGGACCGAGGGCGCTACCGACCAAGGCGCCGGTTGCGATCAGGGCGACGCTGATGACAGTCAGGACGACGGCGGCCAAGGCACCGGCCTTCATCACACCATACCCACTATTGCTCCCGCCTGTTTCGAATGGGCCGCCACGCCTGCCCTATAGTGTATCGACGGCGGTCGCGCACTGGCAACTACGACGCGGCAGCGCGACCGAGCTAGATCCGGGTCTCGGAGTCAGAGTCGGCGCAGCTATCCTAGGACCGGCCGGCGAGCTTGGACGGCAGCGCAGTCGCCAACGAGTCGATCACGGTGAAGCTCACGAGCTCGTCCTTCGACAGGCAGGCGGTAGCGCCAGCCTCCCGAGCGGACGAGGCCAGGCGATCGTCGCGGAGGCCACTGACGATGACCACGCGGATGTCGGGCCAAAACTTGCGGATGTACTCCAGCAGTCGAAGGCCGTCCATGCCGGGCAGCTTGTAATCCAGGAGGACGACGTCGCAGCCGCGTTCGGCCAACATCTTGAGGGCATCTTCGGCTGAGGCCGCAACGTAGTGGCGCCGGATGCCGAAGGTCCGGACGGCTCGTGTCAGGATCAGGGCGTCGTCTGGGTTGTCTTCGACGACAAGGACCACGTTCTCGTTTCGGTTTGGGCGGTCCACTGTCCTCACCTCCGTCAATGAGGTTGTTCTCGGTCGCGATCTGTGAACGCAGGTTGCTCGCGGTTGCGCATCTTGATCTGTTCGATTAACTCCCAGTAGCGTTCTACAGCGCCGACGAGGTTCGTGATGTCCTGCGCCGTGATGGGCTTTGTGAAATGCATGTTGCCGCCCAACGCCATACACTCCAGCATGAGCTTCTCGCCGGTCATTCCCGTCAGGACGGCGACGGGGATGGCGCTGAGCCTGGGGTCGTCCTTAATGCGACGCAGGATCTCGCGGCCATCGATAGCGGGAAGCTGGATGTCGAGCAGGACAAGTCGCGGTAGGATTCTGTCTTCAGGAGGCGCGTCAGGCCGGCCAAAGCGATCGAGCGCTTCCAAAGCTTCCTGGCCGTCTCTCGCGACGCGCAGGCGGACGTTGGCGCCGCTCTTGGTCAGGGTGCGTCTTGTGATCTCGACATCGACCTCGTTGTCCTCGACGAGGAGGACAGAAGTGGCGGCTCTTGAATCGAACATTGGGACCTCCTTCGGCCGGTACCCCGCGAACACGCCGGGCCATCACGGTGTCTTCCGGATGGTCGTCGCTGACGAGCACCCGAGCCGGTTCACCTGTCGTTGATCCTGCGGTCATGACAAACACCCCGTCATGATTACGTTGGGAGCGTGGCGACCTCGAACCAGTACTGTCCCAGGACGTCGAGGCTCCGGGTGAGCACATCGAAGAGCGCTGGCTTCTGGATGTAGCTGTTGGCGCCCAGCCGGTAGCTGGCGATGATGTCTTCCTCCCGCGCGGACGCGCTTAACACGACGATGGGGACCATTGGGACTGCTTCGCTCGACCGGATCGCGGCAAGGACGTCTAGGCCATTGACCTTCGGCAGATTGATGTCGAGCAGCACGAGGTCGGGCAACGATCCAGCGCCAGCCCGATCCCCGAGGAGAATATCCATCGCATCCTGTCCGGTGCGTGCGACCATGAGATCGCTCACCGTCTCCTTCCTTGCGAACGCTCTTCGCGCGATCGCGATATCGTCTGGGTTGTCCTCAACCAGGAGGATCCGGATAGGGCGAAACCGTTTCATGGTGTCCTGCCCGCCGGCGCTACTTGTCGGAGCTCGTTTGCGCCCTCCTGTCCCCAGACCGGCAGCGAGACGAAGAAGGTTGTACCTTTGCCCGGCGATGAGTCCAATGAGAGGCGTCCGCCGAGCCCTTCAACGGCGCGGGCAACGATGGCGAGACCGGCCCCGGTGCCGTCGTACTCGTCGCGGCCGTGCAGCCGCTTGAAGACCCCGAAGATCTGGTCGTGGTACTGCGGGTCGATGCCGATGCCGTTGTCGGCGACGTAGAAGGCCACCATGCCATCTTCGATACGATGCACGCCTATCCGCAGAACCGGCTTGTCGCTCTCGTTGAACTTCAGCCCGTTGGCGATGAGGTTGCCAAAAATCTGCTCCACGCGAACGGTATCGGCGAGGACATCCGGCAACGTGCCCTCCACTTCGATGCGGGCGTCCTTCTCAGCGATGGCGGCCTGGAACGCTGCGTCAATGTTGGCGACGACCTGAGCCACGCTGACGCGCGATGGCTCCTCCGGCCGGCGTCCGATGTGCGACAGCGTGAGGAGTTCGTCGATCATCTGCTTGAGGCGAGCGCTCGCGACGGCCATCCTGGCAAGGTAGTCACGCCCTTGCTCGTCCAGACGATCCGCATGGTCCTCGAGCAGGAACTGGCTGAATGCCTCCAGAGTTCGGAGCGGCTCCTTGAGGTCATGCGACACGCTGTAGGTAAAGGCCTCTAGCTCTGCCGTCTTCCGCTCCAGATCGAGCAACGTTTTCTTGAGCGCCTCCTCGGCCCATTTGCGCTGGCTGATGTCCTCCAGGACAGCGTTGAATGACCACTGCTGTCCGGAGCGGACCGGCCAGACGGCCAATCCCACGGGGAACTGGTGCCCGTCGCGATGCAGCGCGGCAATTTCGAAGCGTGTGTTCAGGATCGGTCCCTCGCCCGTCGCGAGAAAGCGCTCCATGCCTCGCTCGTGGGCTTCGCGCTGCTCGACAGGTATGATCAACTCCGCCAGCCTCTGCCCGATCGCTTCGCTGCGAGACCAGCCGAAGATTTCTTCGGCCCGGGCATTCCAGGCCGTGACAATGCCGTGGTTGTCAATTGAGATGAACGCCTCGTATGCGGTCTCGATGATGAGGCGAGTGCTCTCCTCGCTCGCCCGGAGTTCCGCCTCTCGCGCCTGAAGAACAGCTGCCATCTCGTCGAACGCGCGGGCGAGCTGTCGCGAGTCGCCTCCGTAGGAGGGGTCTCCTCCGGCGGCGCGCACGCCCACGCGCTTCACGGCGCGGACCAAAAGCCTCAAGGGTTGGAGGAGGAAGGCGAGCAGTGCGCACGCCAGGCCGACGACGAGCATGCTGAAAAACGCGGGGCGCAGGTGGAGCTTGAAGCGGGCTGGAAGCATGCCGAGCCAGGATCTTTCGCGTTGGTCTTCGAACGTTCTCCCAAGCCAATCTTCGGAGGCGGAGCTGAAATCTGTTGAAGCCGAGGCTGTCGCTGCTTGGCTTGGGGAACGCCTTCTAGCTGCCTACACGCTCGCTTCCAGTCCTCGTTCCGCAATCGCATTCGAGCCAGGACTATCAGCTTTCGAAGGTCCTTCCTGGTCACTGCCTAGCAGTTGCAAGTCCCCGGTCTCACTGCGCAGACGCAAATGCTTCCAGTGGGAGACCGCCGGCTTCCACGACTGTTCGTAGCGGTGGCTATTGGGTCATGGTGTCGCGGCGGCCGCGGATCAGCCGGACGCCCCGGTCGTAGGTGACGTAGTTCCAGGCCCAGTTGATGAGCACAAGCAGGCGGTTGCGCAGGCCGATCAGCCAGACCAGGTGCACTGTCAGCCACAGCATCCAGGCGATAAAGCCGCCGAACTGGAGACCATAGACCTGCGCCACGGCGGCCCGCCGGCCGATCGTTGCCATCGTGCCGGCATTCTTGTAGCGAAAGGGCGGCAACGATTCGCCGGTGAGTAGATGACGAATGTTCTCCGCTACGAGGTCGCCTTGCTGGATCGCGACGGGCGCCATCATCGCGTATGGGGCGGCCTCCGGCCCGCGCACGTGCGCCATGTCGCCAATGGCAAAGACTTCGGGATGCTCCGGGAGCTGAAGGGTCTCGGTTACCACGACGCGGCCGGAGGCACCGCGCAGCGTCGACAGCGTTTCGGCGAGCGGCGGCGCTCGCATACCGGCCACCCAGATCACGGTACCGGCCGCAATGCGCTCTCCGTTGCGCAGCGTCACGCCGGACGGGTCGGCACTGGCGACGCCTGCGTTGAAGCGCACTTCGACCTCCATCTCGCGCAGCTTGGCAAGCGCAACGGCCTGCAGGCGAGCCGGGAAGCCCGGCAGCAGGTGGTGCGCTGCCTCCAGCAGCAAGATGCGAGCCATCTTGAGATCGACGCCGGGGTAATCGTGCGGCAGAACGTGGCGGCGCAATTCCGCGAGTGCGCCCGCCAGCTCGACGCCGGTCGGACCGCCGCCGACCACGGCGATCGTCATGAGCTCTCGCCGACGTTCCGGGACGGGATCCGCAGCGGCGCGCTCGAAGGCCAGGAGGATGCGGTCGCGCAGCTCCTCAGCGTCGTCGAGGTCGCGCAGGCCACTCATCCCGCTCGCGGCCGGCTCCAAGCCGAAATAGTTCGTCACGCTCCCCGCCGCGAGCACGAGGTAGTCGTACGGGAGGTCGCCGCCATCGGTCGTTACCAGGCGGCGCGCGAGGTCGACCCCGGTCACGCTTGCGAGCCGGAAGCGCGCATTAGGCGTGTTGCGCAGGATCTTGCGCACCGGCTGCGCGATCTCCTCGGCCTCGAGCCCTGCCGTCGCGACCTGATAGAGGAGCGGAATGAAGACGTGATAGTTGCGTCGATCGACGACCGTGACATCGACCGGCGCTCCCTTCAGCCGCCGGGCGACGCGGAGGCCGCCAAAGCCAGCGCCGACAATCACCACCGAGCGACGATCTCGATCACGGGCCATTCCAGCGGCAGTGTAACGCCCACATGAGACCATCGGGACGCAAGCCTAGAGTCGCGTGCAGACCTGAGCGAAGCGCCCGGTTATCGTGTGAAAATTGCCCCGTAAGAAGCAGAAGCCCGCCCGAAGTGGCGGTGCTGCTCCGAACTGGCTGAGCGGATCCAGAATCGGACACCAGCTGAGAACAGTCACGATCCCGCTTTTAGTGCGATATCTGTTACCGGGTAGGTGGTTGCGGCACCAGTCGGTCTCCGGCCGCCGTTGCGTTTTTGCTATACTTGTTATGTCAGCTAGCACACTTCAGATGCTACGTCCAAGCTGACGTTCC
>JBIOYF010000044.1:0-2027 GCA_044870035.1 Dehalococcoidia bacterium | reverse complement strand
GGCGCTCGACGCGGAGGCGCTGCTGGCGCGTCGAGAGGACGCCGGCCTGAGCGACGCGATCGCTGCGGTCGGCGATGCGCAGATCGTGATCGCGGCGACGCCGACGTATCGAGCGCTCTACACCGGGCTGCTGAAGTGCTTCTTCGATCTGATGCCGCAGGCGTTCCTGGCGGGCAAAGTGTGCGTGCCAGTGCAGACCGCCGGCGTGCCGCACCACTCGCTGTCGGTCGAGTACGGCCTGCGCCCGCTCTTCGCGAGCCTGGACGGCGTGTCCACTGCGGGCGTGTACGCCACGGACGCCGAGTTCGTCGATGGCGCGCCCGTCGAGTCGCTGCGCGCGCGCAGCGAACGCGCCGCGGAAACCGCCCTAGCGCTGATCTCCTAGCCAGCCAATGTCACGCGCCGGTTCCCCCTCCCCGTGTCGGGGAGGAGGCTAGGGGGAGGGTCTGCATTCCCTCAGAACTGTCGACACAGACCTATCCGCTGACAGATCGGCGCTCCTTCGTGTCACCTTGAGCGCAGCGAAAGGTATTGCAGATCAACAGGCCACACAGTGCTCTTTTTCAGGTTTCGCAGCCCATCGCAAGCTCCCCTCTCCGGCGAGCGGGAGAGGGGCCGGGGGTGAGGGAGGACTGTTGTTACACTAGCGTAGAGTTTGTTCAAGACCGCCGACTTCAGTCGGCGGCATGACGCGCTTGCAGTAAGGACGCTTGCATGACTGACATCAGCTCGTACATCGACGCGCACTTGGATGAGGAGATCGAGCGGCTGCGCCAGTACGTCGCGCTGGCGAGCGTCGCGGCGCAGAAGCAGTCGATCCCGGAGACGGCGGCCTTCGTGAAGGCGCTGCTGGAGTCGGTCGGCGCGACGGCGGAGGTCCTGCCGAAGGTGGCGCCGGGCAACCCCGTTGTCGTCGGCGAGCTGGCGGGCGCAGAGCCTGCCCTCGAGCGAAGCGAAGGGTCGAAGACCCTGCTGCTCTACAACCACTACGACGTGCAGCCCGCCGAGCCGTTCGATCTGTGGACCGGCCCGCCGTTCGACATGCGTCGCGACGGCGATACGCTCTACGCGCGCGGCATCAGCGACAACAAGGGGCACTTGATCTCGCGGCTGCTGGCGGTCCGCGCGCTGCAGGCGTCGAGCGGCGGCAAGCTGCCGGTCACGATCAAGTTTCTCGTCGAGGGCGACGAGGAGATCGGCAGCCCGAAGCTGCACGAGTTCGTCGAGAAGCACCGCGAACGGCTGGCGGCGGACGTCTGCCTGCACGAAGGCGGCGGCGTCAACTCGACCGGCCGCCCGATCCTGTCGCTGGGCGTCAAGGGCATCTTCTCGGTCGAGCTGCGCGTGCGCACGGCCGCGCGCGACTCGCACTCGTCCTACGGCGCGACGGTGCCGAACGCGGCGTGGCGCCTCGTCTGGGCGCTGTCGACGCTCAAGGGGCAGGACGAACGCGTGCGCATCCCGGGCTTTTACGACGGCGTGCGCGCGCCGACGGAGCAGGAGGAGCGCTTCGTGCGCGAGGCGCCGGCCGAGGACAACGAGGTGCGCGAGCACCTGGGCGTGCGCGAGTTCGTCTGCGGCGTGAGCGGGCTGGACTACCGGCGCCGGATGATCTTCGAGCCGACATGCACGATCAACGGCCTGTCGTCCGGGTACGAGGGGCCGGGCATGAAGACGGTGCTGCCCGCCGAGGCGATGGCGAAGCTCGACTTCCGGCTGGTGCCGGACCAGGACCCGCACGACATCCGTCGCAAGCTGGACGCGCACCTACAGAAGGAAGGCTTCGGCGATCTGGAGATCACGCTGTCGGAGGAGGAGTTCCCGGCGCGGTCGGACGCGGAGCACCCGTTCGTCGACGTCGTGCGGCGGGCGGCGCGCGCGGTGTACGGGCAGGAGCCGGTGATGTACCCGAACATGGCGGGCACGCAGCCGCTCTATCCGATGATGCAGCTCCTGGGCGTGCCGATGGCGTCGGCGGGGATCGGCTACCCGGACGCCCGCGCGCACGCGCCGGACGAGAACATCCG
>JBIOYF010000043.1:0-9197 GCA_044870035.1 Dehalococcoidia bacterium | reverse complement strand
CCGTAAGCGAGCAGCTCCCCTTCGAGACCGGCGCCTTCGACGCGGTGCTGCTGAACGAGGTGATCGAACACGTGCGAGACGACCGTGAGACACTGGGCGAGGCCTGTCGCGTGGTGCGGCCCGGCGGGCACGTGATCGTCTACGCGCCGAACCGGCTCTACCCGTTCGAGACGCACGGTGTCTACCTCGGGCGCCGCTATCGATTTGGCAACATCCCGCTTGTGAACTACCTGCCGGACGCCGCACGCCGGCGCCTCGTGCCGCACGCTCGCGCCTACACGGCGCGCGGCCTACGCCGGCTGATCGCTGGTCTGCCGGCGACGCTGGTCTTGCACACGCAGGTCTATCCAGGCTTCGACAACGTGGCCGCGCGCCGGGCCTGGCTCGGCCGCTCGCTACGCGCGCTGTGCTATCGACTGGAGCAGACGCCGCTACGCGCGTTCGGGCTGTCGCACTTCATCGTCCTGAGAAGGAACGCCGCATGACCACAAACGGCTCGACGTACCGCTACATCGCGTATCGACGGCGCCGGCGCAACGGCCACGGTATGCCGCGCCTGCTCATGGTGTTCATCGTGCTCACCGGCCTCGGTATCTTCGGCATCGGCCTGATCGCAGCGATCAGCTACGGTGTCTACCAGAACTACGCTGACGATCTCGTCCCACCGGACGTCGCGATCGCCAGCCAGCCGAGCGGCGGTGCGCGCATCCTCGATCGCAACGGCAAGCCGCTCTACGAGTTCCTGGACGACAAATCAGGCCTGCGCGAGCCCGTGAAGATCGATGAGATCTCGCCCTGGCTCGTCTTCGCGACGGTCTCGCGCGAGGACACGAGCTTCTTCGACAACCCGGGCGTGAACTACAAGGGCCTGGCGGCGGCAGCCTGGGACAACTTCTGGCCGTTCGGTGGCACGCCCGGCGTCTTCGAGGGCAGAGGCGGCAGCTCGATCACGCAGCAGCTCGTGAAGAACGTGTACTTCACCAAGGAAGAGCGCTCCGAGCGCAGCGTCGAAAGAAAGCTGAAGGAAACGGTCTACGCCCTGGAGCTCACGAAGCGCTACGCGGGCAGCGATCCAGACAGCGAGAAGTGGTTGAAGGGCAAGGGCCAGATCATGGAGTGGTACCTCAACCAGATCTCGTACGGCAGCGTCTACGTCGGCGCAGAGAAAGCGTCCGAAGGGTACTTCGGTAAGAAAGCAAGAGACCTCACCATCGCGGAGGCAGCGACGCTCGCCGCGATCCCGGCCTCGCCCAGCCTCTACGATCCGATCGAACACGCTGACGAAGCGTTGCACCAGCGCAACCTGGTGCTGCGCAGCATGTACAAGGAACACTACATCGACGGCGGGCAACTCTACGAGGCCGTCTCGCAGCCGCTCAACGTGTCGCCGCACCGCTTCCCCGTCTCGGCGCCGCACTTCGTCTTCAACGTTGTCCAGCCGCAGCTCGAGGCGCTCTTCGGCCAGGGTGCGCTGAAGACCGACGGCCTCGTCGTCTACACCACGCTCGACTCGGACCTGGAGGACAAGGCCCAGAGCATCCTCAATGGCTGGATCGTCGAGTTCGAGTACTCACATGGACACAACGGCGCCGTCGTCGCGATCGATCCGAATACCGCAGAGATCCTCGCCTACGTCGGCAGCCGCGACTACTTCAACGAAGACATCCAGGGCCAGAACGATATGGCCCAGGCGCTCAACTCACCGGGATCGACGTTCAAGCCGTTCACCTACTCGACCGCGTTCATCAACCTGAACTGGGGGGCGGGAACGCTAATCCTGGACACACCTATTCCGCCGAAGTACTGGGATGGGAAAAACCCGCCGCGCAACCCGGTGGCCCACTCCGGACCGATCCCCGTCCGCCAGGCGCTGGGCAACTCTCTGAACATTCCGGCGGTCAAGACAATCCTCTATACCGGAGTGCCTGAGGTCATCAAGCAGGCGAAGAAGATGGGCATCACCACGCTCGATGGGCGCCAGCTCGGCCCGTCGTTGACGGTGGGCGGTGTCGACATCACGCTGCTTGATATGGTGTACGGCTACACTGTGTTCCCGAACCTGGGCGTGCTGCGCGGCGTAGAGACGACGGAAGACCGGCCGCCGGGCAACCGCACCCTCGACCCGATCTCGATCCTGCGCGTCGAGGACCGGCAGGGACGCATCCTCTACCCGATCGTCGATGACCAGCCGGTCGAGCAGTTGGTACCGCTCGAGGAGCGCGTTGAGCCGGCAACCGCCGCGTACTTGATCAACGATATCCTCTCCGACCCCAACGACTTCTGCCTGACCTACGGCTGCGGCGGCCTCAGCGTTCCCGGCCACCGCGCCGCGTTCAAGACGGGCACCAGCGAACCCTACGAGGACAGCCGGGCCATCGGCGACACCTGGACGTTTGCCTACACGCCGCAGCTCGTCGTCGGCTCCTGGTTCGGCAACGCGGATAATTCGCCCATGGACAACATCGCCAGCACAAGCGTCTCCTATCGCACGTCACGTGACGTGCTCGCGGAGTTCCTCAAGGATAAGCCTGCCGTTCAGTTCGAGCGGCCCGAGGGCCTGGTCCGGGCGAGCGCCTGCATGCCTAGCGGCCTGCGCGCGACCGCGTCCTGCCCAATCAAGACGGCCGAAGACTGGTTCGCCAAGCCGCTCGCCGGCGACGATACGTGGTGGACAGTCGCCAGAGTCGACATCCGAACGGGCAAGCTGGCCGGGCCAAATACGCCGGAGCGGTTCGTGGAGGAGCGCCGTTATCTGAGGATCCCCGACGGCATCTCCGACTTCGCGCGGGACGACGCGCTGGCCTGGCAGTACCTGGCCGGCGTCCCGAAGGGAGATGCGCCGACGGAGACCACAACTGAGGGCAACGGCCTGCCGGCTGTCATTACGTCGCCCCGCAACGGCAGCCCCATTCGTGGGCTGATCAACGTCCTCGGCAATGCAAGCTCCGACCACTTCGAGTCCTACCGGCTCGAGTACGAGTTTGGCGCCAACTCCGGTTCGTGGATCCTGATCGGCGAGAGCGACACGCCGGTGCTGGACGGAGTGCTGGGCGGCTGGGACACCAGCAGCATCGTTCCGGGCCTGTACACGTTGCGGCTGACGGTCACCGATAGCGATGAAGGTGAGCTGTCCAGCCAGGTCACCGTGCTTGTTCTGCTGGACGAGGGCGCAGGCCAAACACCCGCCCCCACCGGGGAGCCGCAACGGGAGCGCGGCGGTGGGCGCGGTCGCGGCAGAGACTGAGGCGCCTACTCTCAATACGTCCAGCGCGGTACGATAGGTCGCAGCTTCTATGGCGACCGAAGGGGAGCCCAACGAGCCAAACAAAGCGCCGGACGCGCAAGAGCGGCGCTCCGAGGCCGCCTCTTCTGCCCACCCGCCCCTCACTCCAGACCTTGAGCTCCGCGAAATCCGTAAAGGTGCGAAGCCCGGCTCACGTTACGTGCGTCTCACGCCCAAGCGCGAGCGCGCCTTCGAGGCGATCGAGCCCGGCGAGCTGCGCGCGACCGAAGTAGCGCTGCGCCCGCGCACGCAGGCCGAAGCCGTCTGGCTCGGCTTCAAGCGCGTCGTTGTCGGCGCGCCGCTCTCGTCGGCGCGTCTCATCGAGCAACGGCTGGGCAAGCTAAAGGCGCTGGCCGTGTTCTCCTCCGACATGCTCTCCTCCAGCGCGTACGCCACGGAGGAGATCTTGCTCATTCTTCTGCTCGCGGGGACGGTAGTATTCAACTGGTCGATCCCGATCGCGGTGGCGATTGGCGCGCTCGTGGTCGTCGTCGCGATCTCGTATAGCCAGGTGATCCGTGGCTACCCCCAGGGTGGAGGATCGTACGCTGTCGCCAAGGCGAACCTCGGGACTGTGCCGGGTCTCGTGGCGGGCAGCTCTCTCGTGGTCGACTACATCCTCACCGTCGCGGTCAGTACCGCCGCCGGCGTCGCGGCGATCACCTCCGCAGTACCGGAGCTGCACGATATCCGCGTCGAACTTGCTGTGGCTTCAGTCGCGGTCATCACACTCGCCAACCTCCGTGGCATACGCGAGTCGGGCACCTTCTTCGCGATCCCAGCCTACTTCTTCATCCTGAGCATGATGGCACTCATCATCACGGGCTTCGTCCGCCTTGCGCTTGGCAACGACCTCCACGCAGGTGTGCCCAGCCATACGCTTGAAGAGGGCACACAAGGCGTCGGCTTGTTTCTTATCCTCAGAGCATTCGCGTCGGGCTCTGCCGCTCTTACCGGAATCGAGGCCGTATCAAACGGCGTACCCTCGTTCAAGCCGCCCGAGGCGCGCAACGCAAACATCACGCTCGCTTGGATGGCCGCCATCCTATCATTCTTCTTCATCGGGCTGACCGTGCTGGCCCACCAGCTCGATGCCGTACCCACGGAGAGCAAGACGATCGTGGCGCAGGTCGCCGACGGCGTATTCGGTCACAATGCGTTGTTCTACATGGTCCAGATCGGCACGACGATGATCCTGCTCCTGGCGGCGAACACCAGCTTCGCCGGGCTGCCCGCTCTCGGCTCCGTGATGGCGCGCGATCGCTTCTTGCCGCGCCAGTTCGCGTTCCGCGGCGACCGCCTGGCCTTCTCTAACGGGATCATGTTTCTCGGCGTCGCGTCGGCAGCGCTGCTGGTCATCTTCGGCGCCGAGACGCACCGCCTGATCCCGCTCTATGCCGTCGGCGTGTTCACCGGCTTCACGCTCTCGCAGTTCGGCATGGTGCTGCACTGGCGCAGAGACCCGTCTCCTTCTGCACGTATCAGCATGGCCGTGAACATGTTCGGCGGCATCGCGACGGGCGTCGTCACCGTGATCATTGCCTCGACCAAGTTCATCGACGGCGCCTGGCTTACGATCGGAGCGATCGCTGTGCTCAGCGTCGTGTTCTTTCAGATCCACCGCCACTACCAGCACGTGCGCAAGCAACTGGAAGTAGAGGGCCCGATAAGCGAGCTGCCCTCGATCGTCACCCCGGCGGACCAGAACCGCGAGCGCGCCGTCATCATGCCAGTCGACGAGCTCAACCAAGCCGTGCTGCATACGCTGGAGTTCGCGCGCACGATCTCCGACAACGTCACCGCGGTACACATCACCGATGACGTGGAGGACGGCGAGGCGCTGCGCCGCCAGTGGGATGACCAGGTGCCGGACACGCCGATCGTCATAATCGAGTCGCCGTTCCGCTCGTTTCTCGCGCCCATGCTAACGTACATCGACGCGATCGACCGTGTCGATCCCGGGGCGTACATCACTGTGGTGTTACCGGAGTTCGTGCCCGCGCACTTCTGGGAGGGGCTGCTCCACAATCAGTCGGCCGGACGGCTCAAGCGAGCGCTCATCCACCGGCCGAACACCGTGCTGATCAACGTCCCCTACCACCTGCGCTAGCCGCCCCCAAGAACACGGTCCAAGTCCGATTCGCTCGTCAGCTCCGACGCGCTCCGCAGGAACGCGCCGATCGAGCCGGTGCGGACGCGCAACGCAACGACCTTCAGCCCAATCGGATCGGCCGAGGCCGGGTCGGTAGCGTAGACGTTGCGGAACGCAAAGAACGCCTGGTTGATCCGGCGGTAGACCACGCCTACGCGGGCCAGATCCTGCCGTCGCTGCTCCATGAGCTGCTCCGCAGCGTCGATCTTGCCGAACGCCAGCAAGTCGCCGACATCCATCCGGAGCTGCCGCAGCACGGCGCCCACATCAACAAGCGGTCGGTGCGGCGTCGCGGAAGCGCTGGCGTACCGCGGAGGTAGCGGATACTTCAGCACGGTAATCAGCGCCAGCTCCTGCCCGGCCAGCGTCGCGACGGTCTCGTTCAGCGTACGCAGCTCCAGACTGTCATAGAAGCGCCGCCCGAGCGGATGAAAGAACAAGTACTGGTGCACCCATTCATGCGCCGCCGTCTCTACCAACCGTTGGTAGTCCCAGTCGGCTGCAACCAGGCTCGGGTAGGTCGCCGCGCCCTCGATCGGCTCGATCAGCGCGGAGAACCTACCGTCACGCTCCTCCCCCGCCTCGATCGCCACGATCTGCGCGGGCGAGAGATCGTGGCGCAACGGCCGGTGGTCAACAAGCTCGATGTGATCGCGCGGCGAAACGGCCAGCTCGTTCGGCGGCGCGTCGAACTCGACGTCGACCGGCGGGAACACCCAGCGCGCTTCGGGGAACAGCGGGAACGACGACGTGAGACCGGCGTCCCCCAGGGTCGCGGTGATGCGCCCCTCGATGGTCGCCTCGACGTCATTCTCGATCTCACGGCGTTGCTTCTCCAACTCGCCCAGCTCGTTCGCGCTGCTCAGACCCGCGCCGTGCTGCTGCAACCGTTCAATGCGCTCGCTCAAGTCGAGAAACAGCGCGACGTGTGCATCTTCGGTCTCACGCGAGAGTTTGCCCTTAACCAAACGGCCACCGAGATACAGCCACTTGCCGGACAAGTGACGCAGCTCCCAGTCGACGACGTTGAAGTCGTTGCGAGAAGGGACCGGGAATGCAAACGAGGCGCCTGTCGTTCCGCCGAAGGTCATGACGACGAGCGCGATCAGGACGATCCAGGCGCGAAACGGCGAGACAGTCGAGCGCATGTCGCCACCCAAGCCTAGCAACCGCCCGATCGACCGGCAATCGGCCGTAACGCCGCAACGTGGTACAATCGCAACGCATGGTCTCCACGCCGCGACCCTTCAGCGCGGAGCCGGCACTCGCCGAGCCGGCGCGGGCGACAAGCAAGGCCGCGCGCCTGGGTGTTCGCATCTCCGCCTATCTGATCGATTCCGTCGTTCTGCTCGGTTTCATTCTGGCGTTCTTCGCGCTCGCGGGGCTCGTCCTGCTGCTTGCGAGCGATCTCGGGCGCGAGGACCCGCCCGATTCCGCCTACTACGCGTTCATGAGCGTCTTCATCGGCGGCACCGTCATCGCCTGGTCAGCGTTCAACCTTGTCCTCGTGGGGTGGCGCGGTCAGACCGCCGGTCAGTATGTCGCTGGGCTGCATGTCGTCTCTGAAGATGCGAGGCCCCTTTCGGCCGGACGGCTGCTGGTCCGCTGGTTCGGATTGCACCCGCTCCTGTTTCATCCGCTGCTGATCCCGGTCTGGGCGCTCTTCTCAGCGATTGCCGTCTCGCTCACGCTGAACCAGGCCGTACTCGCGATAACGCTCGGGCTCGTCGCGCTCTGTCTCGTGGCGCCGCTCGCCGCGCTCGTAGCGTCCGCTCTCGATCGCGAGCGGCGCGCGCTCCACGACCGCCTCGCCGGCACGTTCGTCGCCTACGCTGACGAACGATGATCGACGGGCCAGCGGCCAGCGCTCCGCGGCGGCGCCGCTCACTTCGCTACCTGCCGGGCATGCCGCGCGCGACGAAGTGGCTGTTCGGCACGCTCCTCGCTGTAGACATCGTGCTGCTGTTATTCGCGCTGGCGTTCGCCAACATCACCGCCCCGGGCCCGGCGGCGCGCGCGCTCGGCCAGGGCGTCGCCATTCTCACGGAGGTCGACTCGTTCCTCGATGAGCACTACCAGTCACTCCAGTTGGAAGCGCAGCAGACGAACGACGCCTCAATTACCTTGCGCGACTTTCCTCTGACCGTGACGTTCCCGCCGCAGGACATCACGGACACAAACAAGCAGCAGTTCCGCGCATTGCTCCTCCAGCGCTCCGCTGCGCTCCTCCACAACAACGGCATGGCCGCCTTCCGCGCTGAGCGCAGCAGCGAAGTTGACTCGCTGTCACCGCAGGGCGCGGTCCGCGCTGGGCTCGATCTGCTCCGACCGGGACCGCATCGCGTCTTCGCCAGCCTGACGATCGCGTTCGCCGCGATCGCGGGGGTGCTGACCGCGGCGCTCGCGCTCTCCACGCGAGGTTACGGCCGCCTCGCGGCGCTGGGGGTCAGCCTGTCGTTCTCTTCTGCAGCGTTCCTGATCCTCGCTGTGGCCGCCCGTTACATTATGCGCGTCGCGGCCGACGGCACGGACGACTACCTCTCGCGCGAGTTCCTTCACCTCGGCCAGGAGCTAACGTGGGCGCCCATCCGCAATGGCATGATCTTCACGGTGGGAAGCGCTGTGCTCCTGGTTGGGGGCTCACTGCTCGCCATGTGGAGCGATCGCCGCAGGACCCTGGCGCCTGCCCTCGACACAGCTGCGCCTCTGCAGTAAGCTAGGCTCGCCCCCAGGTGGACGGGAGTCCCTTTTGGCAGCAGCGCGGTGAATCCCTACCGACGTTTTGTGCTTTTGTTTGCCTTCGCGTTGGGCGTTCTGGTCGCAGCAGGCGCCCTAACCGAGCGTTTTGCGAACGAGCCGGCCCTGGCGAGCGATAGCGATCGGGCGGCCGGAGCGCGGCTGGAACCGCCCGCATCGCCAAGCGCGACGACGCGCGCTGCCGGGTTTCCCTCACGCCTCCAACTCGAATCCCTCTGGAGCACGTCGATTGGGCAACGTTTTCAGCGCCTGCTCCCGCCCGGGCTACGTCTCGACCCGCTCAGCTCGGACCCTCAGATCATCAGCTATTACGGTAATCCTTACACCGCATCGATGGGCATCCTGGGGGCCGGCGACCTCGAGACCATCGGTGCCGAGCTGGAGGAACACGCCGCCCTCTACGACCGGTTGAACGGTCCGCGCGGCGTGGTGGCGGCGATGCATCTTGTCTACGCTGTTGCCCAATACCATCCCACGGGCAACGGTCTCTACTTGCAGTACGTGAGCGCCGACGACGTGCGTCGATATGTTGGCTACACCCAGCAGCACGGCATGCTGCTCTTCATTGATCTGCAGATCGGTCGTAGTAGCACTCAGACCGAGATCGAAAAGGTCCTCCCGTACTTGCGCTTCCCGCACGTCCATCTCGCGCTCGACCCCGAGTTCGCCGTCAGCGATCCGGAGGTGCCGGGCATCGACCTAGGCAGCCTGAACGGGCGCGACATCGAGGCAGCGCAGCAGATGTTGGAGCAGCTCGTCGAACGAGAGATGCTGCCACCGAAGCTGCTCATCGTCCACCAGTTCGCCGACAGCATGATCAACAGCGGCGACGTCATCGAGACCTACCCCAACGTCGAGCTGATCTTCGATATGGATGGCTTCGGCCCCGCCGCGATCAAGCGCGTCAAGTACGAGGACCTGGCCAGCCGTTCGTACGCGACCAACGCCGGCATTAAGCTGTTCTTCGACCACGACCCCGATCTCATGACAGAAGAAGACGTCCTC